>NZ_BAAJLP010000016.1:0-120779 GCF_057547795.1 Alteromonas sp. 4NH20-0104
GGGCTAAAAAGCCCTCTTTCACTATACCTAAATCGCCGGATCAGATTGGCGAACCCGGTGGCAATGGCTTCACCTTGAAGTCCATCTGCCAGTCGCCAGTCTCAAGGTAATGATCCAGATAATGCTCCAGTGCCCGGTAACCCGGCACCTCATCTTCATCTTCCAGCCATTCCGTCAGCGTCATCAGTTCGGCGGTGATCGCCAGCTTCACTTCCGGTGAGGTAGCGTCATTTTGCAGCGACTGCATCACACTTTGTAACGCCACCATTTGAAGTCGCGCCACCAGATTATCACTGGGTTCCGGCTGACGATAAAAATGGACCGAGAAAATCTTGCGGATCAAGTCATCCACTCCCGGAATACTGGCCTGACGACTGTGCTGATAAGCCAGACGATTTAACCGTTCGGGATGTAACAGCAGTTCCAGACTAAATGCCGCGGCGCTTTCTGCAGCAGAAATGGGGTCGAACACCCGGCCTAACCGGCCATTAAATTGCTCGCGGGTTTCGGCTTCAGCAAAAGTAGGCGGGGGTATCAGGCCTAACAATTGCTCCGGCATTTTAAGCACTTCAGCACTCGACGCATCAATCAAGCGCATCATGGCCTCTACCTGGGTTTCTGACGGCACCAGCTTCACGCCCATGGGCTTATCCAGATCGCCCTTATTCTCGTAAAAATACTGAATACCGCCGACCTGCTTAGCCACTGCTTCCAACTGATAACGGTGTAACAAATAAACCGGTACCAGCGCATTTTCCAAAGAGGATAAACTGCTACCTTTAGCAATCGTGTTCAGTCCCATGTTGGACAGTGCTATGTCCCGAACCTGCAACAGATGATCGTATTCAGCCAGCGGGTTCGTTCCGTTGTCCCACATATGGCCATCGGCAGAAGCGTGACGAGAGGCTCTGGCATCGGCATCAGACTTATAACTAAGACCGGCTTCACGCGCCCCGACTACCATAGCCTTGAGCGCCTTTTCAGCATCGCTGTTTTCGGCGAAGTCCTGGTAACCATAAGCAATCACATAATTATCCCACTCCCCCATGCCGGTGTCGTAGGCATTAGCCAGCGACAGTTTATTGCCGGCGATTTCGATTTTAGGGTGAGGATAATCCATCACCGACTCACGACCGTTTTCACTGGCGGCAAAATTATGGGCAATGCCCAGCGTATGACCCACCTCGTGCGCAGACAACTGGCGAATTCGCGCCAGCGCCATTTCTTTTTGTGCGGTGGTCACTTCACTATCGCCGCTAAACGGACTGGTTAATCCCAATGCAATCAGATAATCCTGACGTACCCGTAATGAGCCGAGGGTTACATGGCCTTTAATGATTTCACCGGTGCGCGGATCAACCACCGAGGAGCCATAAGACCAGCCTCGGGTGGCCCGGTGTACCCAGTTAATCACGTTATAACGAACATCCATGGGGTCGGCATCTGCCGGTAACACTTTAACCTGGAAAGCCTCTTTATAGCCGGCCGCTTCGAAGGCCTGATTCCACCAGCTTGCACCGTCTTTCAGCGCACTCATCACTGGCTCCGGAATACCCGGATCGAGGTAATAAACGATCGGTTCAACGGCTTCACTGATGGCCGCTGAAGGGTCTTTTTTAGCCAACCGGTGGCGACGAATATAGGCCTGCTCCAATGGTTCAGTTATGGGCGCCGAGTAGTCCTGCCAGCTGTGTTTCCAATAACCGGAAAACGGGTGGAATTCGCGGGGCTCATAACCTGAATCGGGTAAGGCGATAAAAGAGTGATGCATGTGTACGCTAACGCTGTCGGCATCCGGCGTAACCTGCCGTAGATAAGCCCCGGTTCCTTTACCACCAAAGGTAATTAATGCTTCCAGTTCGGTATTTAACGGAAACGCTTTGGTCCGCGGTAAATAAACGCCACTGCGTTGCGGATCAGCCTTAAACGCTCCCTGCTGGCGGGCTTTCAGACGTTCGGCCACGCCGTGGATATCACTGAGTAACTGACTGGTATAGTCAATTAAAACGCTTTCATCATCGTTAGCCACAATGGTAAAACCGGCAATCACCGAGTCGGCAAACGCCTCATCAATACTGGCTCGCTCGGCAGCATTATCGGCACTGGCCCGGTATTCGGTGTTCAGCTGTTTGAGCAGCAATTTATTACCATATTGCTCAAATTGCACCAGCCGAGTAGCGCCTAACTGCCCGCGATCCAGACCAATATCGTTAGAACCTACGCCATGGGGCAAACTGGACTTGAACAATAAAGGTTCATCAACGGCATTGATTTGCAGATAAATTTTATCATCGTCGTGGTTGTAATACACGGGGATAAACCCCGCCTGCTTTTGCATATCTTTGGTAAAGGATGCGATGGATTCAGCCCATACAGGCGAAATAACCATCAGCGCCACACTGGCTAGCAAAACATGAACGCGCAACGGGATTCCCTCCGGATTCGAAATGATCATAAGTAAAACTTTACGCTACCCAAAGCAGGCGAATAAATCCAGTCGCGACTGACCAAACCGCCAGAACCACCGACCAATCACCCGCGCAGATATTTTTGATTTAACGCAAACATTATTTCGCAGCCGGGTCAGTTGTGATCTGGCTTGATCTGCATCAAGGAGCAATATGCTGCCCCTCGTTACTCTGCTAAGCGATAGGCTACACTTAATAATGTTAACTGACGCAGAGATAGCATGGGTCTTAATTTTCAACAGCATGATTTTACCGACGCACAACGCGCACTGTTCGACCAACGTGTGCAGGCACAGTTGTGTGAGGTCAGACACGAGCTCACCCGCGACTGTTATAACAGCCAGGCAGTCAGCCTCGGTGCAGAGCTGGAGTTTTACCTGGTTAATCGCCAGTTTAACCCCGCGCCCATCAATGAAGCTATTCTCGATAAAGCCCGTATTAAGGGTCTGCAGGAAGAATTAAATCAATATAATCTGGAGTTTAATCTCGATCCTGTTGATGCAGCCGGCACCCCGTTTTCGCAGCTTCAGCAACAGTTGGACAAAGCCAGTCGCGTGGTCGACCAGACCGCCAGTCTGTTTGATGGACACGCCATGGCAATCGGCATCCTGCCCACCCTGGCCAGCAGCCATTTAACCGAAGATTACCTGACTAACCGGCCCCGGTATAAAGCCCTCACCCACGAACTCAGTGAGCAGCGCGGTGCGCCTTTTGATATCGATATTCACGGCCAGGATGTGGTGCGAACCACCTGTGACGATGTGACCCTTGAAGGCGCGAATACTTCTTTTCAGTTGCACCACCGCATTGCCCATGACCGGTTTACCGACTGCTATAATGCGGCCCAGCTGATTTCACCTTTAGTGCTTGCCCTGGCCGGTAATTCGCCCTTTTTCATGGGCAAACGACTATGGCAGGAAACCCGCATTGCTTTATTTAAACAAGCCATCGATTACCGCGATACCAATGCTACCCAATGGCGTCAGCCTGCCCGGGTGAGCTACGGCCATGGCTGGTTACGCAACGGCATTACGGATTGCCTGACCGAAAGTGTCGCCCTTTACCCTGCGGTATTGCCCGTTGTATCCGAGCGCTTACATGGTGACAGTAAACCTTTTGCCGAACTGAATTTACATCACGGTACGGTATGGAGCTGGAACCGCGCGGTGTTCGAACCGGGCGAGAATGGTCACGTTCGAATTGAATACCGCAGCTTACCCGCGGGCCCCACAAATCAGGATATGCTGGCTAATGCCGCGTTGCAGATTGGCCTGGTCGAAGCCTTGTCCGATCACATTGAAGACTATCTGCAGCGCCTGCCCTTTCGCTATACCGAATATAACTTTTACCGCTGTGCTCAGTCAGGCCTGAATGCACACATCCTGTGGCCGCAAAAACATCAGCATCAGCTCAAGGAATACAAAGTCACCGCTATCCTGTCAGATTTAATTGGCAAGGCAGATGATGGACTGGCGAAGATTGGTGTGAGCCGGGAAGAGCGGGATCATTACCTGGGGATCATTGAACATCGTCTGGCTGCACGACAAACCGGCGCACTGTGGCAGTTGAACACGTATAAAACCTTGATGAGCCAATATCCTGAATCCAAAGTACTTAGCGAACTGTGTCGCCGGTACTATCAACTGAGCCACAGCGGTGAACCTGTGGCCTATTGGGAGTAGCAATGGGAACTGCCAGATTAGCCACACCCGTATTAACCGGCTTTAAAATACTGCACGCACCGGCGCCGCAGCAAATTCCCGACTCCAGCGTGAGTTTTCTGCAGATGCTGGGAGGCCCGGCGATTATTTTTATACCCGGCCGAACCCGCAGGAAACGAGCTGTCACAACGCTGTTACATGGCAACGAGCCATCCGGCTTTCAGGCCTTGCACCGCCTGCTAAAAGAAGGTTTTAAACCCTACGCCGACACCACTTTTATTGTGGTCTCGGTTGGCGCAGCCCTGCACGAGCCATTGTTTACTCACCGGGCTTTACCCGATACCCGGGATATCAATCGCTGCTTTAAACCTCCCTATAATGATGCGCCCGGGATGTTAGCCAAGCAGGTACTTGATTATCTGGTCGATTTAGCCCCGGAAGCCATCATTGATGTGCATAATACTTCCGGCAGTGGCCCGGCATTCAGCGTTTCCACCCGACTGGGCACGCAGTATACAGCGCTGGCTTCACACTTTACCCGCTGGTTTATTCATACCGATATCGAGTTAGGCTCACTGATGGAAGTGCCTTTTTGCTGCCCCATCGTAACCATTGAGTCTGGTGGCGCCATGGATGAACTGGCAACGCTGAACGCTTATAACGGATTACGTTCCTATCTGGCAGCAGAGGATGTCTTTATGCCACGCCAGGACGTTGAGCTACTGGAACAGCCCAAGCGCCTGGAAATTCATCGTCAGGCGACACTGGCCTATGCAGAAAGGCCGGTTTTCGGTGCCAATGTCACCATCCGTCAGGATATCGAACAACGCAACTTTGGCCTTACCCGCCCCGGCGAGGTACTCGGCTGGCTCGATCATGCCCGACTTGAACACTTCAGGCTGGCCGGTCAGCAGCCTCATGAGTACCTGAGCGATTATTTTTGTGCTGATAACAACGAACTGACCGTCACCCGTCCGCTGAAATTCTTTATGGTGACCACCCGCAGTGACATCGCCAAGTCAGACTGTTTGTTGTACTTTGTGGATATCAATAATCAACTGACCAACTCCAAACGTCAGCAACATCTCAGTGAGGTCCCGCTTAGCGACTAGCGCCAATCGCCTCAGCCAGTAACCGGGTTAACCCCGTTTTACGCTGCTGACGACGGGCCACTACGTCCTGCAGAATAGCCTGACTGGTGACCAGCACCGCGCCGGTTTTGGCCCGGGTCAGTCCGGTATACACCAGCTCCCGGCTATACAGATTTGCCGCCTGACGGGAAGGCGCTTGCGGAACCAGCAGCAATAAGCGGCTGAATTCAGAGCCCTGAGATTTATGAATTGTCATCGCATACACGGTTTCATGCTGGGGTAATCGCATAATAGGGATTGCCCTGTACGCTCCATCCTGCGCAGCAAACCAGGCTTTGAGCACACCGTTTTCATCAGGCCACAGCAGTCCGATATCACCATTATACAACCGCTGACCGTGGTGGTTTTCAGTGATCATGATCGGGCGACCCCGGTAAAAGCCCCGGCTATTTCCCGGCGACAACAAGCGTTCAATGCGCTGGTTTAGTCCCAGCGCTCCCCACTCTCCCTGCCTGAAGGGTGTTAACCAGCGGGAGGCTTGTAAACGGGCCATGGCAGCAGGCAATGAGTCGGCCTGACTAATGGCACCGAACCAGTTTGTCGCCAGTGACTCGAAGTGCGTTTCAAGGGCGCTAAAACTGCTCGTAGCAACCCCTTCAACCTGCTGAGTCTGACCGGCATCGACCTCATCCAACTGCGCCCAGACCGCGTCAATAGAGCCGTTATTCATTGCCCTGGCAACCTCGGCTAACTGGCCGCTGAAGCGTTGTGCGCGTTGCAAGGCAAAGTGCATTGCCGCTGGCCGGTTGTCGTGAGTTACCGGCAACGGCGGCAAGTGAGGACACAACGTAGCAAACTGTTGCGCCGATGCCTCATCAACGCTTTGTGGTGAGGCTGAGTCCAGCGCAGCAATAATATCACCCAGTACGTTGCCGGCTTCAACGGAGGGTAACTGTTTCGGATCGCCAACCAGTATGACCCGAGTGTGTGGAGCAAGTGCCCTGAACAGGCGGGTCATTAAGGCCAGGTCAATCATTGAACTCTCGTCAACAATGATCACATCTGCCGGTACCGGGTTATGCTGATTAAACCGGCTCTGGATACCCCAGCGTGGCATGCCCAGCAACCGGTGCAGTGTCATGGCAGGCTGCTGCATAGCAGTACTGTACTGCGCAAGCGTAGGATGACTGGCAAATTGTGACAGTGCGGTATCCACCGACTCGGTAAGTCGCTGTGCGGCTTTGCCGGTTGGTGCCGTCAGCACCACATTTAACTGGCCTTGCCAGGCAACCTGCAGTGCCATCAGTAACCGGGCGACAGTGTAAGTTTTACCGGTCCCCGGCCCCCCCGACAACATTGCAAAAGCACGATTAATACACAGCGCTGTCGCCACCTGTTGCCAGTCCTGCTCATCACCTTGAGAGGTTGAAAATAAACTGGGCCAGGCCTGCAATAAGGCTGATATCTGCCCGGATGATAACGGCTCAGGCTGACTGCGAACTGCAATACTGGCCACCAGTTGCTGTTCAAATTGCCAGTAGCGAGCCGTGTACAAACGCCCGTTATGCCAGTGTAAACGTCCGCCAAGCTGCGGCTGACTCACCAGGGCTTCAACTCGGGACTCAAGCGCCTGCAGTGGTGCAAAAGTAAAGCCCGATTCCACCTCATCGGGGTGTTCGAAATAATGCTGACCGGCCAGCTCACTGACTATAAGACAACTGTTACCCAGGCGCTGGGCCCGACTCAGGGCCAGTAACAAACAAAAATCATTGTCATGGGCGCTACCAGCCAGTTGCGTAAGCTCCCTGGCAAAAAAATAATCGATGGCTTCAATTTCTGCCAGCCGGGCCGTACATTGAGAAAAACTGGCAAACATCATAGCGTCTCCTGCAGGACTTTACCGGTTAGAGCCAGTTCCATTTCGCTGATCAACGCCGTGGATAAAGGATGATAAAAGATCCCGCTACCGAGCGGAAAATCGGCGCACATGCCGCGCAAATAAAAATAAGCCACGCCGCCAAAGTGCAGCGCCGGATCGTAGTCTTCGATACGCTGGGCTAAAAAGCGGTGCAGTGCCACACTGTAAATCAGATACTGCAGGTCGTAATAATGTTGCTGATTGTTTTGGTTAAGCTTATCCGGCTGATAGTCCTGAGGACTGTCACCCAGCATGGTTGACTTATAATCGGCCACAAAATAACGGCCCTCAACACAAAATATCAAATCAATAAAACCATGCATCATCCCCTCCAGTCTGACACCTTCAAGTACCGCCGGCAGACCTTCGCTGCCATGGGAGCGGCGATGTTGCTGCAATATCCGGCCAATAGCCCGGCGATTGGCATTATGTAACGGGAAGTAAAACTCGGCTTCACGAAGCGTATCCGTCATGGGTAAATCAGCAAGCGTCACCGGCGCAACACCAGGCAGTGCCAGAGGGGTGGTCAGCACTTCATCGAGCCAGCCAAACAACGCTTCATGGTCCGCTTCGGCTATGCCATAACGCCTGGCCACGGCAGTGCCCGTTTCCTCCCAATCGGGTGCACTGAAGTCGGTCACTTCGAGCATATCGTGCAATAAGTTACCACTTTGCGCACCCGCCTTTAACTGAAACCGCAGCGCGTCACTTTTCGCTGCAACCGGCAGGTTGCCGGATTCTGCTGGCAGCGCTTCGGCCTCGCGGTGACGGAACGTGGTATGGACGGCCTGACGGGTGAGTGCAGAAAAAGAGTACAGCCGCCAGTTATCTTCCAGGGTTCGCTCAAACTCGTCGCACGCCAGTGCTACGTCATCCTCCCGTGCTGCAGGCAAGGCCACTTTCGCTACATCACTAATTAAAGCAGAATGGCCGGCGCCTTCCTGCAACAGCGCTTCAATGGCTGCCCGCCAGTCATCAAAGTCGGCGCGACGCACAATTTGCCCCAGTGCTGACTGGTCGCTGAGTTTACCCTCACCCACGCCCAGATAGCAGCGATGAGATGCCCGGGTGATTGCCACATATAATAAGCGCATGGATTCGGCCTCACCTTCACGCCGTACCCGCTCCAGAACATCAGGAGTGGCGCCGAGCGCCATTTGCTGAGCAGCACTTTGCGGATCGTAATAGCGCAGCACTTCTGACTGACTGTTACCAAACTTCACCGGGTCGCGGTATTCACTGGCAAAGGGTACAAATACAATGGGATATTCCAGCCCTTTGGAGCCATGCTGAGTGACAATCTGAATCAGCCGGGCATCGCTTTCGAGCCGTTGAATATGTTCCTGAGCCTGCTCTGGCTGACGCACCTGACGGTGTAACCAGTTAAGCAAATGGCCCGGCTGACGGTAAGTTCTGGCGGTATCTTCGAGCACTTCTGCCAGGTGTTGGTAGTTAGTCAGACTACGCTCGGCTTCTTTGCGGTTAGGCAGATAGCTGTTTTGTAACATCGCCAGCAGCAATGCCATCACGCCACGGCGTGCCCAGATTTCCCGCCACTGGGCAATTTGCAACAGCAGCGCGTCCCAGTCACTGGCGTATTCATCGGTCAGCAACGTTTGGATCTGGTGCCGATTAAGTCCCAGTAAAGGACTCGCGATGATACCGTTAACCAACCGTAAATCATGAGCATGCCAGATGGCATTCAGCACCATCAGGGTGTCGGCCGCTTCCGCACTGGCAAACAGACTGTTGCGATTAGACAGATACACCGAAGGCAGCCCGGCCGCTTGCAACGCGCCCTGCACGATGGTGGCTTCAGTACCGGTCTGAACCAGAATGGCTATATCTGCGGGCTGTACCGGTCGCTCACCGAGTTGCGCCTGAGCGAGCAAACGCACCACTTCTCTGGTCAGCTGTTCGGCCAGACGCTGGCGGGTGGCGCCTTTGCTGGCACCGTCCTCTTCATCAGGCTCATCGGCAATAAAGGTCAGAGCGCTGCGGTCTGAGGCCGGATCGACCAACGGTATTTTCGCGGCTTTTGCGCCGCTACTGGCTTTGACCGGCTCATAACGAATGCCGAAATTAAACAGATCACGGCCATCGGCGTTCATGGCCGCGCCCCAGAACAAACGATTGTAAGCATCGACCATGGGTTTCACTGAGCGCCAGTTAGTATCCATAACCCAGCGGTACTCGACTTGCTCTGCTGCCTGCAGATAGGTAAATATGTCGCCGCCGCGAAAGCCATAAATGGCCTGCTTCGGATCGCCAATCATTAACAAGGTAGTTTGCAGTTTTTGAGAGCTACCTTGTGGCGGGTACACATTGGCCAGAATATGATACTGGTCGGCATCAGTATCCTGAAACTCATCCACTAAAGCCACCGGATAGCGCAGGCGCAGCTGTTGGCAAAGTGGCGCCTCCGGACTGTCGATTTGCGCGGCCAGTAACCTGATCAAATCGTTAAAGTCGACGGTATTTAAACGCTGTTTTTGCTTAACAACAGCGTCACGCACAAATTCCACCGCCTCACAGACAACGGCATAGACCGGCGCTTTGTCTAATAACGCCTGGCGCGCTTTGGCCAACTCATCCACTGCCTTGTTCAAATCGCTGCGCAACACTTTGACCGGCTCGACTATTTCTTTCGCTTCGGCAATCCCTTCGCGTTTGGCCCGGTAGCGATTGCCGTTTATAAACTTACCCAGCTCCTCGGGAACGCTGGTTAACGGCCCGTTATGCAACCAGTCAAGGATCACCTGCCACTCTCTGGCCCGCTCTTCATCTTTACCGATCACGGCAGTTAAAAACAGCGATTCATTATTCACCAGCGCGCTATACAACGCTTTCGCCTGCGACTGATAGCGCGCTGACACCGTATCCAGTGCCGCATCGAACTGTGCAGTAATTGTTTGCTCTGATGCCCGATGCGGTGGACTGGCAAATTCCATCAGCGGCAAAAAATTGCTTAGCAGGCGCTCAGGTGTATGCCAGCCATGAGCAGCCAGCAGCGCAAAGGCCTCATCATCCCGGCTCACTTTACGGATAAAATCTTCACAGCCTTGTAAATACATTGCCCGGGTATCGGTTGCCAGCGCCAGTTCCAGTGGCGCTGCTGAGGTAAACGCCATATCCGATAACACGTTATTGCAGAAACTGTGAATGGTAAATACGGCGGCATCATCCAGCTCTAACAGCGCCGCCTGCAACAAAGCCAGGGCGTCCTCAACTGGCAGGCGGTCATACAGAACGTCGAGCACCGGATCGGCCTCAAACACCTCGTTGTGACTGCGGGCTTGCCAATATGCCAGGGCATCACGCAGGGTCCCTGCGATACGTCCACGGATCTCTTCGGTTGCCGCTTTGGTAAAGGTCATGACCAGAATTTGCTGCACCGTGAGACGTTGCTCAAGCAGGCAGCGTAAATAGATACGGGTAATATTAAAGGTCTTGCCGGTACCGGCACTTGCTTCTATCAGATGCCGCCCGCTAAGCGGTAAATTGATGACATCAAGCTGTTGTGCGGTCATTTTCTGCCCCTTTTAAAATTACTCAGGAAGGCACTGTAGAGGTCGGCTAAATGCCCTAAAGGCAACTGCGTAGCCGGCGGTATATAGTTGTAAAACCAGTTAAAATAACCGTTACTGCCAAGCTTGCTAAACGCATTATTCGGATCAGTAATGTCGTCCCACCGTTTGCTGATTTCATGACTTTGGAACCAGTCATCGTGGTCGGTGGTCATCCCGGCATATTTATAAAACGCTTCAGCAACGGCCAGATAGAGTAAACTCGGCCCTTGTTCAATTTGCTTGATTGCTGTCACCAGCCTGGTTAACTGTGCCATGGCTTCGTCGGCCGTGAGGGGTTCATAGGTCTCAGATTTCAATGCCAGCGGCTGCTTTTTCCAGTCGATATAATGCAGCGTCAACGGCTTTATTACCCCCTGACTGTTAGCAATCAGCATGGTCAGCCAGGCGGTAAAGCTGCGTCTGATTTGATGCTGACCGACGTGATAGCTCACCAGCGCGGCCTCCTCCTCATAACAGGTGGAGAAAAGCTGCCAGTCATCCAAGGTCACCCGACTTGCCAGCAGATGCTCATCGTCCCCGGGCACGGCCTGGCGGAGTAACGTTGCCGCTTCCTGCCAGGTCGCCAGTTCGGCCCGGGTGATGGGGGTGTCAGGCAGATCACCACTTAGCAAAAACTCAGCAGTGAGTGTTTCGGCGCTGGTATTTGCCTGATTGGTCACCAGTTCATCAACGTACTGGTAGCGACTAAGCTTGTTCGTTTCAAACGGCTCACTGTCTTCTAACAACCGGTTGTCGAGTTCCAATCTGAGGCCAAGTTGTTTTGCCAGCCAGGCCAGTGGATCGTCGAAACAGCGGGCCATCTCGGTGGCGCTGAGCTGTCGGGTTTGATGCGCTGAGGCCGCGACCTGTATGACGCTATCGATATCTTCTTCCTGTAAACCGGCAATCGACTTCGCCAGCCTGTACCAGCCTTTGCTGTAAGCAGGTCGTTCGCTATTAAACACCGCCGGACTGAAAGGGTGCAGCGGCAGTTGACGCACCGCTTGTGGTTGCCAGTTATAGGCTTGCTCGAGAAAATCCATCAGCTCCTGAAGCACCAGACTGGGTTGGCGCTCAGCATTATTCAACGCACTGCGCCCCTGATAACTCAGATAAAGCGCCTGACGGGCTGATATTAATGCTTCCAGAAACAGGTAGCGGTCTTCCTGACGGCGGGACCGATCACCGAGGCGCCCCGGGTGTCGCGCCATCATATTGATACTGCCGGGCGGATTAGTGCGCGGGAAATCACCGTCATTGAGCCCCAGAATGCCAATCACACTAAATGGAATACTACGCATGGGAAGCATGGAGCAGAAAGTGACCTGTCCGGTCATAAAATGGTTACCCGCATCCGGAGTGGCAAAGCGCTTGGTTAAGATGTCGCGCACCTCAGCCAGACTCAGTTCTCCGCTGTACCCGGCTTGCTCGCACTGCAGCGCCATATCGGCAATCGTTTTACCAATACTTTCCCAGCTGTCAATATCATCACTGCCGGGTATAAAACAATCCTCCCGCAGCGTATTTAAGTAGGCCTGCCAGTCATCGGCGGTGCGAGAGCGACTCAGCTCGCGATTGTGAATTTGCAATTGCTCCACGATCAGCATCAACCGGCCCAGTTCAATACTTTCCTGCCCTTCAACATCGGGCACGGTTACACAGTTATCCAGCAACTGAGTGGCATCTTCACTGATCATTCCCAGCAACAAGCGCTGAAGCCCCCAGCGCCAGCTGTACATTGGACTGTCTGCGGCAGATGCGGTTATTTCTGCCTTATGCCGGCCATCCAGCCCCCAGTGAATATTGGCCCGTTCCAGCCAGTACTCAATCACCGTCAGACTCTGTTCGGTTAAACCAAATTTGCGCTGCAACGGTGCCAGACTCAGGTACTCGAGAATTTGCGTGACACTGAAACGACTATCAGGCAACGATAATAGCGACAAAAACGCCGCCACCAATGGCTCAGCATCCAATGGCGAACGGTCTGCAATGGTACAGGGAAGACGTGGCGAGGCGTCATCGTCGCCGCTTACCGTCCCGACTCGGGCAAAGACCGCTTCGATAGCCGGCGCATAGTCTTCAATGGCTGGGCACATCACCAGAATATCCCGAGGCTGCAACGCCGGATCGGCGGCTAATCGGTCGAGTAAATAGTCATGCAGCGACTGGACTTCACGCAGGGTACTGTGAGCAGAATTGATCAGGATACTGTCATCGCCATCAGCCCACACAAAGTTCTGACGGGGGTTATTCGCCTCCAGTATATCGTGTTGCATCTGGTTTAATACCGTGGTTTGAGCGGCTTGCTCATCCGGTGCAGGCATATCGAAGGCACTAATCTCATAGCTTTGTAGTTCGGTGAGCTGATTAAACAGATCGCGCCCCTGGCGCCCCAGATTAGCCAGTAAGGGGTTTTCCTGAGACTGCTCCAGCCAGGCGCTGATCCCTTGTTCCCGGAGCACCCGCGCCTGTTCACCACGGCTGGCAAGATTCCCCCAGTAGTTGACGCAGGGGTTTAAATGGAATAAATGGACATCCACCCATTCAGCCAATGCATCCAGAAACGCCACAAACTGTGGGGCCATGGTATTTATCGCAAACAGGATAATACGCCGGGGTAAACTATTGAGTACGGCCTGGGATGGCTGTTGCAAGGCAGCTACCATTTGTTCATGCAGCCGCGCCGGGTGAGCCGGCGTATCTTTTACCAACAGGCGCCAGATATGGGCCTGCCAGATTTCGTCGGCATCCTCGGCCACAACCTGCTGATGCTGTTCCCAGGCCAGCAACCAGTCGGGCCGGTATAATAAATACTGTTCCAACAGGTCGGCCAGGGCCACTGCCAGTTGCAGGGTTTGCAGATGACCACTACCATTGGCTTCACTTTTATCCAGAAAGCGCTGCACACGCTCCATCGCCGGGTGAGCTAATTGTTCTGTCTGCCTCAGTAAACCATAAATCCGCCAGCGCAGGGTTTCCCGCCGGAATGGTGATTCACGGGGCACGGCATCCGGGCCCAGCACAGCCCTGGCGGTATCCCACATAAACCTCACCGGTAAGGGATAGTCAATATTCATGGCAATACCACGACTGGCGGCCAGCTCCATACTTAACCAGTGTTGCATACCGGGGCTTTCCACCAGGATCACGTCCGCACTCAAACCCGCTGCGGGTTGACGGTCAAGCAAAGTGGCCAGTAAAAAGCTGAGATGTTCGAGTTTATTTGACGGATAAAGAGTGAGCAAAGCGTCGGTGTTCCTGTTACCGAATGAACGCCTAGTATGCACCTTAAGGATGAATTTAGAAATATGCGGGAAAATTAACTGGCCAAAATATGCGCAGTGGGCTATATTAACGCGCATCAGAATTCGGACATAAAAAAACCCATACAGACCTCAGGACACGAAAAATCTGTATGGGGAAGGTTACGGGCCACATTCTGACAACTTTGAGCCGGCGTTGCCTGGCACCGGCCAAAGTTAGCGCCAGAATTTAGCGCAGTTAACAACCTTGACATTGCAGAATAAGTGCCAACATTTAAAATCATAAAAATCAATAATTTACAAAAATCCTGCAAATCGTATAAATTCTAATGCTTCCTCATATTGGTGCACGCGCTCATTAAAAGTGCAGCGAAACCGGGCGCAACCCACCAAGAATGCGATTTTACCCACACGAACGTTCATCCGGTGAATCCACCGTGGTAGACTAGCCGCCTGAATACCAGGACAGCAATTCATGCCTCTTGCTTCGCATTGCCGCTCCGATAACTACCCCCAATAATTAGGTAAATTATGCTTACTCAACAACAATTAAACACCATGTTGTCGCTGCAGAATAAAATGAACTGTAAAGTGAACCCCCAGTGGTTAACCGCCGGATATGGCTATTTAAGAGCCGCCATGGTGGAGTCAGTGGAAGCAATTGAGCACCATGGCTGGAAATGGTGGAAGGCGCAGAATAAGGACCTTGCGCAACTGCAAATGGAACTGGTTGATATCTGGCACTTTGCCTTGTCGGCAAGCATCATCGACTATAGCGGCGATGTTGATGCTACAGCTCATGCCCTGGCAGCCCAACTCGCCCAGCAAGCCGATCCCATGGTGACCTTTGATGGTACAGATTACGCCATAAAGCAGCAGGACTTACTGGATAACCTGGAACTCATGGCTGGCTTGTGTGCTGCGAAACGTTTCAGCGTCCCTTTGTTTATGCACATTGTTGAACAGTGCGAAATGAGCGGTGACGAACTCTACCGTCAGTATGTCGGTAAAAACGTACTGAACTTTTTCCGTCAGGATAATGGCTACAAGGCCGGCACCTATCAAAAAACCTGGCAGGGCCGTGAAGATAATGAACATCTGGTGGATGTGCTGGACGCACTGGACATTAATAACCCTGATTATGCCGAAGAGGTCTATCAGGGCTTGCAACAACGTTACCCCGCCTGAATAAAAGCACCCTATCCGCAGCAGCGGTTAGGGTGCATTCTCGCTAGTGCTTAGCGGTAGGTTTCTGCGACGCGCTCATAGCGCTGGCAGGCGGCAGTCGTTTCTTCGCCATTTAACAGATCATCACAGCTTTTATCTGCCATAGAATTCAGGCACGCCGTTGCCGGCTCGATAATTTCGTGATGTTCACCCACCGTTGCAATAGACATATACTGCTTACATAGCTCTCCCATCATGCTATCGAGCATCGCTGCCATGCCCGGCGGTAAATCTTCGTTGGCGGCCATTTCCTGCTGCAGGCAAACCTTACTTTTTTCGCAAAGCTTGGTGGCGGCGTTATTTAACGCCGCGAGATCGGCCAGCGCCCCGGCCGAAAAGCCAATCAACAGACAACCTGATAACAATCCCTTGCTACGCTTCATAATATCTCCAGCCCTTAGTTTGAATGGTGTTGCCAGGCAACCTTTTCAGTATAGACCTGATGGATCACTTCTGGAAAGCGCTCCTCTAAAACGTGACGTTTCACTTTCAGGGTGGGTGTCAGAAGATCGTTTTCAATGGTCCAGGGATCAGCCAGCACAACCAGGTGGTCGAGCCGCTGATGACTCTCAAGCCCCCCATTCACTTTATTCAGCGTATATTGCAACGACGACGTAATTTGATTCTTTGACTGTTCCTGCGCTTCTTCCGATAACACCAGTAGCGCAACAGGTTGTGGCAAGCCTGCACCTGTCACGCAAACCTGCTCAATAAAATTATTCTCCATCAATTTAGCTTCTATGGGGGCGGGCGTTACATATTTGCCTTTGGCGGTTTTAAAAATATCTTTAATCCGGCCAGTAATTGAATAGTAGCCGTCGGCATCCACCGCGGCTTTGTCGCCGGTTCTTAGATACCCGTCTTCGGTAAAGGCTTCATTCGTGCGCTCAGGGTCGAGATAGTACCCCATCATATTACCCGGCGATTTACTCAGTAACTCCTGTTGCTCAGAAAGTTTGAGGGAAACGCTGCCCCAGGGGCGACCTATGCAGCCAATTTTATCTTTGCGGAACGGCAGGCACGCTGTACCCAGCGCAGCATTTTCTGTCATCCCCCACCCTTCGCAGATTTCAATCCCAAGCTTTTCAAACCACGCGGTGATCACCGGTGGTAAGGGGGCCGAACCACTGGCACATAATTTGGTTTCAGACAACCCCAGGCCATGGCGAATTTTCTTTTTAATTAAGGTGCTGACCACCGGTATTCGCAGCAATATATTGAGCTTTTTCTGGGCTAATTTATGCAATATACCGTGCTGGAACTTGGTCCAGAGTCGCGGCACTGACACAAACAAAGTGGGTTGGCACTGCTGAACATCACGCTGAAATGTATCCAGAGACTCTATGAAATAGAGGGTCATCCCGGATTGCAAAGCAGCCATTTCAATCAATACCCGTTCAGTAATGTGGGCCAGCGGTAAATAACTTAACAGCCGGTCCTGTTCACCAAGTGCCAAATCCGTTCTGGCCTGCGCGCCGGCCCAGGCCATTGCGCCATAGGAATGCATCACCCCTTTCGGGCTGCCGGTACTGCCCGACGTGTAGATAATGGTCATCAGTTCGTCAGCGTCAGGGAGTGGACTGTCGTTAAAACTTTCGCAATGACAAAACTCTGCCCAGCTGTACGTAGTTTTTACGCCCGGGTAAGGAAATGCCACCGTGGTAATGCTCTCATCAATGGCGGCCACCTGCCCGGGGCCATCATCCAGCTTACCCACAAAAACTAATTTTGCTTCGGCGTGTCCAAGCACATATCGGATAGTGTCTTCACCGGCGGTAGCGAAAATCGGCACAGAGACATGCCCGGCGAGCATAATTGCCAAATCGGCCATCATCCATTCCGCACAATTTTTAGATAAAATCGCGATACGGCTGCCCTTATCGAGTCCCATATTACTGAGACGCCAGGCCAGCTTGCGCACCTGAGTGGCCACGTCTGCCCAGGAATAGGTGTAGTAACTGCCCTCGACGGGTTGCACCAGACAAGGATGATCCGGGCTATGTCGTTCACGGTAATAAAAACATTCGAGGGGCGACATCACTTGAGGAGATGAGGGTACTGCAGTCGCATCTGACATTGTCATTTCCACCTTTTCTATCTATTGGTTATTATTATTTGTAAAATACTTAACAAAGACTTTACAAAAACAAGGACAATAAAGCTAACGAATTGTGCTTAAATGGGTTAAAACAGTTGTTTTAATCGGGCGGAATTAATCGTGGTTTCCCGTTGTTTAACCCGTTTTTATTGAATCATCAACGGTATCATGTTGATCTAATCTCAATTAGCGACACTACCGTCAGGGATAATAAGAGGAACGTTATGAAAGTCACTATCAATAAACAGGAGTTTGACTACCAGGGGGATCCCAGTATGCCGTTGCTTTGGTTCATCCGTGATGAACTCAAAATGACCGGTACCAAGTATTCCTGCGGTATGGCCCTCTGTGGTGCCTGTACTGTGCACCTGGACGGCGAACCCACCCGCTCTTGCCAGTTACCCATGGCAGCCATTGGTGACAAAGCGGTCACAACCATAGAAGGCCTTTCAGAAGATGGCTCGCACCCGGTCCAGCAGGCCTGGCGTGAACATAATGTACCTCAGTGCGGCTATTGTCAGAGCGGTCAGATGATGCAGGCTGCCTCGCTGGTCAATAAGCAGAAGCCAGTGACTGACGAACAAATCGAATCCCACATGTCGGGTAATATTTGCCGCTGTGGTACCTATCCCCGTATTCGCGCGGCGGTTAAGTCTGCTGCTGAGTCTATTGCTGTGAAGGTGACCGAATGAGTGATTCTACTGTTTCCCAATCCCGCCGGACGTTTCTAAAACGCAGTGTTACAGCCTCAGGCTTTACCCTGGGCGTGGCCTTGTTACCGGCCACTCGTGGGCACGCGATGTTCGCCAACGCGCCCGAGTCTGACAACTTTGCCCCCAACGTTTTCATTAGCTTTGCCGACGATGGCAAAGTGGAAATCACCTGCCACCGCTCAGAGATGGGTCAGCAGGTGCGAACCAGTATCCCACAGATCATGATGGAAGAGCTCGGGGCTGACTGGCAACAGGTCACGATTAAGCAGGCCACCGGAGATGCCAAATACGGCGATCAGAACACGGATGGTTCACGCAGTGTGCGACGCAACTTTCAGCGCCTCCGGGAAGCTGGTGCAACCGCAGCATTAATGCTGTGTACCGCGGCAGCCAAGGGCTGGCAGGTCGACCCATATGAATGTGTCACTGAAAATCACTTTGTTGTGCACAAGCCAACCGGCCGTAAAGTGCCATTTGCCGACGTGGTTGGCGTAGCGGCGAAACTGCCGGTGCCCAAGCAGGGTGATTTAAAACTTAAAGCCCGCGACAACTGGACGCAGATCGGCAAGGCCGTTCCCAGTGTCGATCTGACCGGTATGACAACAGGCACTGCCGTTTATGGCCAGGACATTGTCATGGACAATATGCTCTATGCCGTTATCCAGCGACCGCCGGTGTTATTCAGTAGCATTAAATCTTCCAATCAGGCTGAAGTCAAAAAAATGGCCGGCGTAGTGGATGTTATAGACATGCCTGCCGCGTCAGCTCCGGCACTGTTTAACCCACTTGGTGGTATTGCCGTCCTGGCAACCAATACCTGGCTGGCCTGGCAAGCCTGTAACGCGCTGAAAACTGAGTGGCAAACCAGTGACAATGCCAGTTATAACTCAGATGACTACCAGCAGGCTTTGCTCGACAATGCAGCAAAACCCGGTGAGGTAGTCCGCAAACTGGGCGATTTTGCTCAGGCCACCACCGACGCCGCCAAAGTAGTGGATGCCAGTTACTATGCGCCTCACCTGGCTCAGGCGCCAATGGAACCCCCTGCTGCCACAGCAGTAGTCACCGCAGACAGCGCTGAGATTTGGGCGTGTGTACAATCGCCTCAGACAGCTCGTCAGCAGGTGGCTGGCGCGCTCAAAATGCCGGTTGAAAATGTGACGATTAATGTCACCCTGCTGGGCGGTGGATTCGGACGGAAAGCGAAACCCGATTTTGCCGTGGAAGCCGCTTTACTTGCCAAACAAGCAGGCCGGCCGGTGAAGGTAGTATGGCGTCGTGAAGACGACATTAAACACGGCTATTATCATTCGGTCAGCGGTCAGCGCTTAAGCGCCACGCTCGACGCCGATAATCAGGTTACCGGCTGGTATCACAAAACCGTATTTCCGCCCATTTCATCCACCTTTAATCCGGCTGCGAATAAGCCCAGTGATGGCGAGCTGGATTTGGGCCATCTGGATACGCCTTTTGACGTTCCCAACCTGCAGCTTGAGCGCGGTGAAGCCAATGCTCATGTCCGCATTGGCTGGATGCGCAGTGTGGCAAACGTATACCATGCCTTTGCTAAAGAATCATTTGTTGCCGAGCTCGCCCATCAGACCGAGGTTGACCACAAAGACTTCCTGCTACAGTTGATTGGTAAGGACCGGCATATTGATTTTGCCGCGAGCAATGCCAAATATGGCAACTATGGTGACGACCTCAACGAATATCCGGTAGACACGGCCAGACTGAAAAATGTCATCAATAAAGTGACCGACATGGCAGACTGGGATAAGCGTGAGCAACAGGGCCGCTTTTTAGGTCTGGCAGCGCACCGTTCATTTTTGAGTTATTCAGCAGCGGTAATAGAAGTAAAGGTAAACAGTCGTGGCGAATGGACGATTCCTAAAGCCTGGATAGCGATAGATGCCGGAACCGTGGTGAACCCTGACCATGTTAAAGCACAGTGTGAGGGCGGCCTGATTTACGGTATTAGCTGCGCCATTGGCCAGATAACTGCACTCAATGGGGAAGTTACGCAGAGCAACTTCCACGATTACCTGGTTGCCCGGATGCCGCAAACACCGGTGAGTATTGATGTGGAAATCATTGAAACCGAGGCGCTGCCCGGCGGTGTGGGTGAACCACCAACGCCACCTGCGGCCCCGGCACTGGCCAATGCGCTGTTTGCTGCTACCGGCCAACGATTCCGTAATTTACCGATTCCGTTGAATATCAAAACGGCCTGATAGCGAAAAAACCAACAAGCCCGGTCACTTCCAAATGACCGGGCTTTTTTTGATCCAAATGAATGATTAATCTGGCGGCGACCAGGTTTTACACAGGCATGGCCTGATATCCTCGGCATTCACCGGCCGCGAGAAGAAGAAACCCTGCATACGATAACAGCCATGATTCAATAAATACTGAACCTGCTCGCTGTGCTCTATGCCTTCTGCGATACAGTCCATCTTCAAACTGAGCGCCAGGTTAATAGTGGTTTGAACCAACGCGTTTTCTTCAACACTTTCTTTCACGTCATCGATAAAGCTTTTATCGATTTTAAGCACATCCAGTGGGAACCGGCGCAGGTAACTTAACGAAGAGTAGCCGGTGCCAAAATCGTCCAGTGCCAGTTTAAAACCGGCATCCCTGATACGTTTTAACTCATGTAAGACTTCGTCAGATTTATCAATCAACACACCTTCCGTAATTTCAAAGCGCAGCGCAGAACGGGGTAACCCCGCCTCTTGAAGTCGTTGCTCTATATATTCCAAATCAAAGTGCGTTTTAAAGTGCAGTGCAGACAGATTTATCGAAACATACCCGGTATAGCCTTCTGCGTACCATTGCTGTAAATCTGTGATCGCCGCATCAGTGGCTTTACGCGTAATTTCAATAATATGGCGTAATTCTTCAAGCACCGGAATGAAAGCGGCCGGCGATATCCACTCACCGTTGTAAAAACAGCGTAACAGTAATTCGACGCCCTCGGTCTTCCCGGTTGTAAGGTTAACAATTGGCTGATAATAGTTTTCGAATATTTGCTCTTCATAAGCCGACTTCACCCGGTTTTCCAGTGCCAGTCGTTCTATCGCGCGCTCATTCATTTCCTTGGTGTAATAGATAAACGCACTCAGGGTATTCTTTTTCGCCGTGTACATGGCAACATCCGCCTGTTTCAACAGCTCAGCCGGATCGGTTGCATCATCCGGAAAAAATGAAATGCCAACAGAACAGGACACCCGCAACACTTCTTTGCCGAGTGAAATGGGCGTTTCGATGGACTCAATCAGTTGCGCGACAAAGCTGGAAACTGCCGATTCACTCTCAACCTCTTCCATCACAATAACAAATTCATCGCCGCCTAAACGGGCAACCGTGTCACTTTTTGATGCCTGATTAAGCATGCGGTTGGCGATAACTCTGAGCAGCTTGTCACCGTAGTCATGGCCCAGCGAATCGTTTATGCCTTTAAACCGGTCCAAATCAACAAACAGCACCGCAACGGTATGATGATGAGCGGCAGCAGAGTCAATGGCATGCTCCAGGCGATCGAGCAACAGGCTACGATTCACCAGCCCGGTAAGATTGTCAAAGTTGGCAATTTTAACCAGTTTGCGCTCGGCATTTTTTTGTTCGGTGATATTGGAAATCACCACCAGATAATGAATATCCTCGCCGCTTTTTTCATCCATCATACGATTAATGTCAATCAATACATCATACTGACGTCCATCCGGCATCTGGATACGCTCTTCCCCTTTCCAGACCGCATCATCACTGAGCAGTTTAAGATGCCCCGACAGTTGTGCTTCCAGTTTCGGCACCTGCTGATAGACCCGGTAGAGTTGCCGGTCAAGGCGCTCTTTGTCGCTGATACCAAAGGCTTTCTCAAAAGCCGGATTGGCCGCAACCGGCAAGTGCGAGTCATCAAAGATAACCACCCAGTCACTGGTATGGCGAAACGCATTACCAAACAACTTAACTTGCTGCTGGGCTTGTTTTAACCGCAATATTTGCAGATGACGACTCACCAGGTAAGCACCCAGTAATCCCACCACAATCAGGGCGTAAACCGTGTATGCCAGAGGTGACCAAAATGGCGGATATGCCATGTGAATAGTCAGACTGGCCGGTAAAAGTGTCCGCTCCTGGGCCTGAGACACCGGCATGACCTCAAACCGATAGTCGCCAGCCGCTAAAGAAGGCAATATTACCCGGGTATCCTGGGTAATATCTTCACTCAGAATCTGTTTGCCCTTGCTAAGCACATACTTATATTGCGCGTCTCGATCCTGATGGTACTGAAGGGAAGAAAACTCAATGGTCAGGCCGTAATCATCATGGGACAGCTGCAAATGCGTATTGGCCAGGTTTTGTTTGGGAAGTTTTAATTTTCGCGACGATAACTGGATTCCGGTGATCACCATTTGCCGCGACTCATCCGATAACAGCTGTGATTGTTTGATTTGGTTTAATTGATGGGGGTCAAAAAATACCAGCCCTTTCGGCGAGCCAAACACCATACGGCCATCTTTTAATTTAGCATTGGCCCCCTGGTTGAACTCTGCAATGATGAGCTCCCGGCCGTATTCATACTGCGTAAAAGTAAGCTCGGTGGATGAAAAGCGATGGATGCCGTTGAATGAGCTAAACCAAAAATAGCCGTCATCATCTTCCAGCAGATCGAATAACACAACGGCCTGTCCGAGGGTATCGTGGCCAAAGTGATAACGCTCTTTATAGGTAGTCGCGTCGAGACCAACGAGCCCATAACCGGGGTACCCAACCCACAGTACATGACCGTCGAGATTCACTGCATCCGGCCACAACTCCGTATTAACCATTCGTTCAGGTAAATGGTGTAACTGGCGGGCTTCCTGTGTGTTGATATTAAAACTCCACAACCCATCGTAGGTCGCTAAAAGCAATTCCTGATCATCAAGGGGATTAATACCAATAAAGTTACCGACGGAATTAAACACAATCTGATCTTCGAGGGAGTCCAGGCGTGTCAGGGTCTCAGTGTCAAAGTTATAGCGGTAGAAGTGATTGGCGTAAAAATACAGCTGTCCATCCGCTGCGAATGTGGCGCCGCCCACGTAATCTGCTTCTTCAGGGCTGAGACCAAAGTTCAGACGTTCATAGTCACCGCTCACTTTGTCGAAAAGCAGTATGCCGCTATAGGTAGCAAGCAAGAGCTTGTCTGGCTCGGGCGCTGGCATTATTTTATCAATGGTGTGGATACTATAAGGCTGGGGAATGCCGTCCAGGACCACATAAAACTGACTTTCTCCGCTAACCGGGTCGTAGCGGGTAAGTCCATTATCTGAGCCTATCCACAGCACCTGATCACTGTCTTCATAAATCGACCACACCACATTGTCACTGAGTGGTTGTTTAGCGCCCTGATTTTGTACCACTGTAAAATTGAAGCTACTTGGAGACCAAAACAAAGCACCGTTAAGGTAGGATCCAATCCACAGATTGTTATCTGAAGTCAGCGCAATTGAGCGTACATCAGAGCGTGACAGCGCCACATCCCCGGTGGATGGTTCGAGCACGTAAGAAGACTGCCATCCGTCGTCCGTCCGCACCATTTGTAACAAACCAATGTCTGACCCCAACCAAATTAAATCATTGTTCTGAGTTTCCATATCCCAGATGTTGCGCTCACTGATGAGTAACTTAGCGTCCTTAACCAGACCATCACCGCGAAGTGCCTGCTTAACTGACTCCCAGGGCATAGTAAATAAGCCCGAAACGGTTGCCACCAATAGCTCCCCGCTATCGTCCAGTAGTAACCTTTTGGTGTTACCATTATCCTGGTTAAATTCCATATCAGAACGGTGTTCGAGGTGCTTAAAACTCAGCTTTTGAGCTGAATAATCTGCCAGCATTAATCCTTCGGAGGATGCAATCAGCAACATGTTGTCGACTAACAACATATCCCTTAAATACCGGATACGACCTTTCTCCTCCACATTAATTTCGTAAAGCACCTCGTGTGACGCTCTACTGGTATCGTAAAGCACCACAGACTGTCCGAACAAAATCAACATATCGCCATTGGCTAACTCGATAAATTGCTCTGCGGACTGCTTATAATCGGGGATATCCAGTTGCGGAAGTTCCAGTACGACCCTGAGTTCATTGGTCGCCAAATCCAGCAGATAAAGGCCGCGGTAGTAGGTACTTATCCATAACCGGTTTTTGCTGTCCAGAAACAGTTTTTGAATGGGCGTGGAAGCCAGTAATCCGTCTTCCCCGGCAATATGTTCCACCCGATGGCCGTCAAATCTGTCGAGTCCGCCATCGGTGGCTACCCACAGAAAATTGTCATTATCAATGACCAAATCCTGAATATTGTCTTGTTTAAGACCCTGCTGGGTAGACAAAACGGTCCCCAGCGGTTGCCCTACCAGAGGCTCACTGTTCAGGTTGTCAGCCTGAGCCGTTTGCATCGCCCCAATCACCAGGCAGCAAAACAGCAGACAGCGACACACTTTGGAAAACAACCAACTACTAACCATTAATATCATCAACCTTCCCCGTTTGCCCGGGATATTATTATTTGTTCCTGGAATAATGAAGCTATGCAGTCTGAGGCGTGAATGCCTTATCAGACCTATTATTCATAGCATATAAACGCCATTAATTGTATTTGTTAGGCCTATAAAACGCGGCTTGGGAGTAATTTTTATACATTGGGCGTAAAAATCCCCCTCAACCAGCCGCTCAGCGACTAAAAGTCTCACTATCAGGTATTCATAATTTATAGTCAGGAAAGGGATTAAAACTCACCGGCATCAGCCGGATAATCAGGACTGGTCGAGGGCAATCCGTCCGGTTTTTACCCGTGAACGGCGGATCCCCGGTTGTGGTGCGAGTAAATACAAGTCGCCATTGCGACCAACATAGGTTCGCTTTACCCCCATTTCGCGGGCGACCGTTGCATGGGCTTCAAGATGCTCAGGTTCACCATGCACCGGGATGGCAATCTGTGGTTTGGTCCACTGATACATCAGTTTTAACTCTTCAACACAAGGATGGCCGCTGGCGTGAATGGGCACGTCACTGTGTTCCGATAAAACCACCTGTACGCCTTTTTTATGCAGCTTTTCGAGCAAGCGCTCCACCGCTTTTTCATTACCGGGGATCACGATACTGGAAAAGATAACGGTGTCACCAGCTTCCAGTTCAAAATACGGCGAGGCATCGATTGCCATACGGTTGAGCGCTGCCCGGGGTTCGCCCTGACTACCGGTTGCCACCACCAGCACTTCCTCCGGCGGCAAATAGCCAATATGTGCTTTCTCTATCACTTCCAGATCGTCTGGCCAGTAACCCGTTTTTCTGGCTACGCCCAGCATGTTTTCCAGCGAACGGCCCAACAACGCCAGGTAGCGTCCGGTTTTTTGTGCAATCTTAGCTAACGAAATCAGTCGGGCAATATTACTGCCGAAACAACTCACAACCACCCTGCCGGTGCTTTGTTTAATGACGGTGTTGAGGCCTTCAGCACAAATGCGTTCAGAAATGGAAAAACCCGGTTTAACAGCGTTGGTTGAATCACCCACCAGCGCCAGTAAATTGGTTTCGCCCAGTTGTCGGTAAAGCCCCGCATCGAAAGGCTTCCCGCTAATGGGTTGTGCATCAATTTTCCAGTCTGCAGTATGTAGCACGGTACCTGCTGACGTCGTCAGTAACAACGCCTGAGGCTCAGGAATGGAGTGGGTAATCGCCAGCCACGACAACTTAAAAGGCCCAACGGTAAGTGTTGAGTCTGGTTGCACCACCTGCACGGGCACTTTGCCGGCAAGTCCGGCCTGGCCGAGCTTTCGTTGCAATATTTCTGCGGTAAATGGGGTAGCATAGACCGGGCACCGCAAACGAGGCCACAGCGCCGCCACCGCACCAACATGGTCTTCATGACCATGGGTAATAATCAGCCCGGCCAGTTTATCGCGCTGCTCAACAATAAAAGCCGGATCGGGTGCAACCACATGATGTCTGCTACCGGCATTCGGCTCAATATAGGGGGGGGTAAGAGGTTCATCAAACGTGACACCGCAATCGACCATCAACCACTGGCCATCGTGGCCATACAGATTAAGGTTCATGCCAATCTCACCCGTTCCGCCCAGGGGCAAGAACCACAAATCGTTAGCACCGGGTATTAAGGTTGAAAAGCTTGAAATGGTCTCCTCCTGAGCGCTCTGCTGCCGTCTGTCTGTTGTTGACGAATGTTGCCCGCCGGAATATTTCACCGCGCCAGTTAAAACCGGAGATTACGCGACAATGAACACCGTGATTATGTGGGTATTAACCAAGGATGTCGTTGACTTTAATCAGTAAAGTCAACACATCCTGGTTCTTAGTACGATGAATGCAGATTATAGTTCAGCTCAGGCGAGCTTCTCTGCAAAGTCTTCCGGTGCCATAAGTTCGCTTTCTTCCGCTGGCATAGGGGCAATGATGACATTGAGGAAGTCACGGGATAATCCACCTGTCCAGCGTGCCAGCCAGACGTCCAGACTAATTGATTTTGGTTCGCAGTGCTCCCACTCCTGGTCGGCCCACATGCTGGCCAGGCTGGCAGTCGGCCAAACCGGTACCCCTTCCTCATCGTCTGAGGTTAGCATGACGCAGCCATCGGCATCATTAAGAATAAATAACTCACCCTGCTCTTTCACGGTAGCAAAAAACGTTGCCAGGCGTTGATCGGCATTGAGGTTAATAAATTCGTCGTCTTTGAGCATTGTTGTTCTCTTTATATTCATTTCAGGCTGAGCATTCCGCTCTGTTTAACTGTCCTGGGTAAAGTGTTGACTCACCACACTTACCACATCAGGTACAATCGATCGTCTGACAGACTTCATGTAATACATATAAAGCTTACACTGTGCATGGGTAAAATGATCAATGCAACGTACATTTTCCAATCCCCACTGAGACCAGTCCAGGCCCACGGGCAACACAGCTACCCCGCCCTCCTGCTGCAATGTGGCTAAGGCCAGACGCAGCGAGTTAGTGGTGAACTTGGCATCGCGGTATTCGGTAAAACGGGTCAACAATTCATCGCGGGCTTTGCTTCCCCAGTCTATCGACACAAACTGTTCCGGTGCCGTATCCACTTCAACCTGATTAATACTGAACAACCCCAGAGGTATGGCCTTGAGGAGTTGTCCGGTAAATTCTTCCGATTTAAGCGGCTCGCTGGAAAAAGCAATATCAATACTGCGGTCGTGCAGCTGCCGGGAAATCTGCTCAGAAGGCAAGACCTCCGCTTTTATCGCCCACTCGGGAAACGCAGCGTGGATTTGCCTGAGTAATTCCGGCATCCAGATTTCATTATTTAACTGGCCAGCCCCGCATACCAGATACTCGCCGGCTTCACGTTGCAGTTCTTGCTTAGCTTGTTGCAACGTAGCACTAAGCTGCTCAGCATAAGGTAACAAGCGCTCACCAGCAGGTGTAAGCTGGATACTATTACGATGGCGCACAAACAAGGTCGTATGGAAATACTCTTCCAACTGCTTGATTCGGGCACTTACCGCCGACTGGGTTAGATATAAATTCTCGGCAGCTTTGCCGAAATGACGTGTTTTTACAACTTCTACAAATGTGGTCAGAAAACGAATGTCCATGCTTATACGTACTATGACTCTCGTCCATACGCATAAGCTGGCATAAGTTGCCCGTAAAGTAAAATAAAAACGTGCTGGGAAGCACGTTTTTATTTAGCGCCTATTCGAAAGTATCGTGCTGAGCACGCCGCTGTTTATCGCGTCGCTGTAACGCCTTCTTTTTGTCTTTCATAGATTGCTGACGTTTATGGTCTTTGCGGTGATCACCGCTATCCTCGTCATCTACCGAGTCCCATTCTTCCCGCTGGTAACGATAGTCTTTACTCATTGTCTTCTCTGGTTTGGTTGAACACTAACCTAGTTATTATTCCTCGCTGTTAAAAAATAGGAAATGAATAGTTTTTATCGTCACGACAAACTTTATTTCTGATTGTTTTTTAACCAACCCGGGTATTCCTGCCTCACATCGTCGCTGGTTAAACGGACTCATCCCAGCTCTGCAAGGGGCTGTGAAGCCCTTACCATGACTGGTTTACACCGTTAATTTTCTGCGCAGAAAGATGGCAGTTTTGTGAAACAATTTTTTTTATTGTGAAGGCAAAAATTTTTTGTTTTTCATTTGCTGTTTTATAAATTAAAAGTGCACGAAATTACTCAACTAAGAGAATTCGTATCATGAAGACGACAGATATACGTGTACCAGCAAAGCAATTTATTGACCGCCAGCACTTTCCTTACGGTTTCCGTAAGTCAGGCGACTTTAGTATTCCTGAAGCCGATGTACTGAGTGCCTATGGCAAAAGCCTGGCCGGTTTGGAATCCGGCGAACTGAGCCCTGAAAACGCCGAAGAACAACGCTTCATTGCGGTGTTAAAAGGCGAAGAGCAAGCCTCCAGCCTGCTGGAGAAAGCCTGGTTGAAATACATCAGACTGGCGCGTAACCGCAAGCAATTTTACACCTTACACAGTTCAGCAAGTAATCAGTCTGATTACGATGAAGATTATTCTGACGACGAGTTTGATGTAGCTTAACAGGCACCGCCGTATACCCGTCATTCATCATACACCCGTCGGCAGTCAACCGACTGCCGGCTGTCTTTTTTTATATCTCCTGTCTACACTCACAGTAAAGACGAGATCAAGACCATCATCTGAGCGTTTTATTGATCCGTCCGGTGCGCCACACCTTATCAATTTGTGTCCGATTAGTTTGCTAAGCCAGGCGTGATGATAAGTAAAGCAAGGAGGTAATTATGGAAACGCGTTTCTCGCAATTAAGTCATTATTCTATTCATGCAACAGACGGCGACATTGGCGCTTGTCAGGATCTTCTGATTGACGATGAACAGTGGATCGTCAGATACATTGTCGCCGACACCAATACCTGGTTGCCGTTAAGCCGCAAGGTGGTCATTACGCCAATATCGATTGATAATCTGCAAGCCGACGAAGAAACCATGGCTGTTTCCCTTACCCGCGAAGCGTTAAAAAACAGCCCTTCTCTTGAGGAGCACCAGCCAGTTTCCCGCGAATACGAATCGTTGTTTTATCAGTATTTTGGTTACGGATACTACTGGACAGGTCCGGGCGCTTGGGGCGAGTACGCCCATCCGCTGGAGCTGGTCAATAGTGACATCGAAGACCACATAGCCGAGCGGAAAGACAACTCTCACCTGCGTTCCTGCGACGAGTTAACCGGCTATACCATAGCCCTGAGCGATGCTCAGACAGGTCATGTTGAAGACTTTATCATTCAGCTCCCGCAATGGTCGGTCAGCCATTTAATCATCAACTTAAACGATTGGTTACCCGGCGGTAAACGGGTCAAAATAGACAGCCGGCACATCAGGCACATTGACTGGGCCGGTCATGTAATAGAGTTGGATATCAGTAAAAAAGAACTTGAGGGCGCGGTGAGTGCAGACTAATCGTCTGCACAGAAGAAACCGTACAACAGATTCATAATCTGAATAATACGATTGTCCGCCAGACGGTAATAAATAGTTTGGCCACTGCGGCGGGTCGCAACAAACTCGGCTTCACGGAGTAACGCCAGATGCTGCGACAGGACCGGTTGCGTCACCGGCACATCGTCGAGTAATTCGGTTACCGAGCGTTCGCCCTCCAGCAGAGAACAAAGCACCATTAGCCGCGTCTTATTGGAGAGTTGTTTTAAAAATTGCTCAGCTTCTTCGGAGCGGCTAAGCATTTGCGTTGGATCCATAGCTATTACCTTGTATTGTTCAGGCTGACTGCACGCTATGGGCATATTGAACGCCAAAGCGTTCGCCTAAGCAAGTACTGGTTATCATTTAATATCACAAAATTGGCGTTAGTTATCTCATTAACAATTGCTGTTGACAAGAACAACCCTCAATATTAGCTTTAGCTAATATAATTTCATTGTACAAGAGGATACCATGCTATTAACCATTCCTGAGCGTTTAGCGGCCATTGAGCCCGCACCACGCAAGATTACGGCTGCAGAAGCCGCCAAAGAACGTGCCGAGCTTAATGGCTATGTCATTGACGTCAGAGAACCGGCGGAACATGCCAACTCACCGGCAAACGGCGCAATCAATATTCCCCGCGGCGTACTGGAAATGAAAATGCTGGAACTGGTTAAAGATCCCGGCACCCCCATATTTCTCCACTGTGCTTCCGGTGCCCGGGCCATGCTAGCTGCCGAACAGCTTGCGAAAATGGGTTACCAGCACGTAGCGGTAATGACTTGCGATGTTCCGACCATTCAAAAGGCATTTAACTAATCTGAGAACCGGTGTAAGCTCGCAAAAAACAATAAGCTGATGGCTTAAGTCAGTTTTTCGTGGAGTTTACCCGGTATGTTAAAAGCCACCCTTGAACAGTGGCGCATGTTTAAGGCCGTCGTCGAAGCCGGCGGTTTTAATCAGGCCGCTGAGCAGGTCCATAAAAGTCAGTCCAGTATTCACCATGCGGTGCAAAAGCTGGAACATGCCCTTGATCTCACGCTATTTCTGAACGAAGGTCGCCGGGTCACGCTAACCGAGGCCGGTGAGCTGATGTACCGCCGGGCCTGTTTCCTGCTGGAAGAAGCCCACAAAATAGAAAGCGTCGCCAGCAGTCTGACTTCCGGCATAGAAACCTATTTGCGTGTAGCAGCGGATATTATCTTCCCGCCACAAATGCTTTACCACGCCTTAAACAAGGTATCCCAGGAATACCCATTACTGCGTATCGAGCTGATGGAGACCGTATTGAATGGCGCCAACACTCTGCTGAAGGATGGCGATGTTGATATTGGCATTTCCCCATTCCCCTACCCTAATGGCTTTAGTGAAGACCTGTGTGATATTGAGTTTATTGCCGTTGCTCACCCGTCGCACCCGTTACACGAATTAAACCGCACCCTGAACCTCGATGATTTAAAAAGTTACCGCCAGATTGTGGTTCGCGACTCGTCCACCGAGCGCAAGGCTGAATCAGGCTGGCTGGGCGCTGAGCAACGCTGGACGGTTAGTCACGTACGCACCTCCATTGATATCATCAGTCAGGGCCTCGGTTTTGCCTGGTTACCCCTTGCAATTATCAGCGATAAACTTGAAGATGGCATCTTAAAGCCACTTCCCATGGAACAAGGCGGTCTGCGCAAGGCCATGTTACACCTGTGTTTTGCTGATGGTGATCGGCTCGGTCCGGCCGCCCGGGCATTCATTGGTGAGTTACGTTATCAAACTATGCTGCTACCCAGTGCAGACTCACTCGAAAACAACTGATCAAAAAGATTTTGTCAACACTGATGAACTTAATGTAACCCATTGTCGTATCAGTTAAATTGACCAAAAAACCGACTTACAAGGATGCGATAATGTTAACCGTACTTTTAGTGGATGATGACGCGGAATTTACCGATGTTGCCTGCACAATTATTGAATTTCTTGGTCACGAAGTATTAACCGCGTCAACGCTCGCCGAAGCCCGCGACTGGCTTTCAAAAGAAACCTTTGATCATATTCTGTTGGATTTTATGTTGCCGGATGGATCAGGTTTGCACCTGATGGAGTCTCTGCAACCTGAGCAGCAAACCCGCGTTACTTTGATCACCGGACACCCTTCGGTGAAAGGGATCATCAAAGATATGTGCGGTCCCAATATCGACTATCTGGTTAAACCCATTCAACGGGAAGACTTAGAGTCTGTGCTAAAAGGCAAGAAGCAACCTGCTAACAAGCGCGCAACTACCGCAATAACCAAACACTTTGGCCAACTGATCGGCGAATCAGCACCGATGCAGGAGCTGTACAAACTGATTGGTCGGGTGAGTAAGACTAAAGCTAACGTGATGTTGTTGGGTGAAAGTGGCGTGGGTAAAGAAGTCGTCGCAGCGGCTATCCACGAAGCGTCGGAATGCGAAGGCACTTATGTGGCCACCAACTGCGGCGCATTTTCAAAAGAGCTTATCGGCAGCGAGCTGTTTGGGCATGAAAAAGGCGCATTTACCGGCGCTGTGGGGCGCAAGGAGGGCGTGTTCGAGCAAGCTGAAAACGGCACTCTGTTCCTCGACGAAATTACCGAAATGCCCATTGATATGCAGCCCAACTTATTGCGGGTACTGGAAAATAAAGTGGTGATTCGGGTTGGCGGTACCAAGGCGATGCCAGTCAATTGCCGGGTGGTGTCAGCCACTAACCGCAACATGGAAGAAATAGCAGAAAGTAAGGTGCTGCGCGAAGACATCTATTTTCGACTGGCCGTCTTCCCGATTACTATACCGCCGCTGCGGGAACGTAAAGAGGATATCCCTCTGCTCGCAGAGTATTTTATTAACCAGTTAAATGAAGAGAACGACAGTCAGTTCCGCTGGCAGGCCGTTCAGCTGGAAAAATTACAAACCTATGATTGGCCCGGCAATGTTCGCGAATTACGCCATTTTGTTCACCGTGCGGCCATTATGAGCGATCCACAAGGTACTGATATCGAATTACCCAAAACCATTGAGTCACCTTTTGCTAAAAAACAGACGCTGTCGACTGGGCTAAAAGCAGGCCGAACCATCGAAGAAGTTGAAAAAGAGTTAATTTACGCCACCTTAGAAAAAGTAGATGGCAATAAAACCACGGCGGCAGAAATGCTTGGGATCAGCACAAAAACCTTGTATAACCGCTTACATGCCTATGGCGATTTAAACAGCGATTCGGAATAACACGATATGGATGAAGGTGAATTTGCACAATTACAAAAGGCTGTGCACGATGCCCGCCGGCCTTTAAACCGCATAACCATGCAGTCTGAACTTATCAAACTAGCCCTCGAGGGGGCGGTGCCTCCGGACAAAGCCATGGCGGCGCTGGATAAAATTATTGCAGGATGTAAGGACTGCAGTGACAGTCTCAGCGACATGGTGGCCGGGTTTTCACCGAATAACAACGATGCAGGCAGTTCTATAGAATGAAGACCTTAATCCGCAATACAGCGTCTTCGATATTGCTGGTTACCCTGGTCATCATAGTGATAGCCGCAAATTCTACGTATACCATTCATACCATGGATGAGCTGGCGTCACTGGAGCGGCGGCTCTTTACGACCAATCAGGTTATCAATTCGATTAATACCCTCCACCTTGCCGTGCTGCGAACCGAATCCGGTCAGCGCGGCTTTTTATTAGCCGACCGGGAACGCTACCTGGTTGACTATGAAAAGACCCTCGATAAAGTTAACAACATCATAGAGCAGGTGGAAGCCAACGCTATCCGCTCAGATTTTACCGAGCAGGAAGTCCGTCTTCAGCAACTGATTGATCTATCGAAAGCCAAGCTGTCTGAGCTCATTGAAACGGTCGAACTGACCCGTCAGGGCCGCAAGGATGAAGCCCTTGCTATTTTTCAGTCGGATGTCGGACTGGCGCTTTACCGAGAATTCGAAAACGTGTTCGCCGACATTGTCGGGCAGGAATACGAATTACAACAACAGCACATTGACTCACTGCTCAAACTCCGCTCAGACTCGGTGACCAACCTGATCATCTCCTCGCTAACCACTGGCTTGCTGGTGATCAGTATTTTTGTGTTGCTGCGCATGAATATCCGGGAAACCATCAGACACAGGCGTGAGCTGCAACAACATAATCTGGTACTGGAATCCCGGGTAAAAGAGCGCACCGTAGAACTGCAGGTGTTCGCCGAAGAATTGTCCCGCAGTAATCGCGAGCTCGAGGACTTTGCATTTGTTGCCTCCCATGACTTACAGGAACCACTGCGTAAAATTCGAGCTTTTGGTAACCGGATCAGCACCGGTTATGGAGACGCACTGGATGAACGTGGGCAGGACTTTTTGCGCCGCATGCTCAATGCCGCCGAACGCATGTCCATGCTCATCAGTGATCTGTTGTCCTTCTCACGGGTCACTACCCGTGGTAAGGACTTTGAGGAGACAGATTTAAATGAGATCGTGCGTTCCGTGCTTGAAGATCTCGAAATCACCATTGAGGAGTCTCAGGCCAACATCGAAATTGATACTTTGCCGGTTATGAAAGCAGACGCCTCACAAATGAACCAGCTGTTTCTGAACTTGCTGTCGAATGCGCTGAAATTTACCAAGCCTGACCAGCCGCCACACATTACCCTGGGCTACGAAGCTATCGACGACAACGAGGCGGAAACGCTACATTTATTACCGGGACTGAGCTGGTTCAAACTCACCTTACAAGACAATGGCATTGGTTTTGAGCAAACCTTTGCCGAGAAGATTTTTGCCCCGTTCCAACGCTTACACGGGCGTTCTGAATACAAAGGTACCGGTATTGGCCTGGCCGTTTGCCGACGCATTATCGAACGCCATAATGGTACCATCGAAGCCTTTAGTGAGCCCGGACAGGGAGCGAAATTCGAACTTTTCCTGCCTGAAGACGGCCAACCATTTACTAATTTGCAACAACAGGGAGTGATAAGCCATGCCGAATAGTAGCTTACCCATAACGATATTAATGGCCGATGATGACGAAGACGACAGATTGCTGGCGTTCGACGCGTTAAAGGAAGGCCGGGTACTCAACAACTTACACTGTGTTGAGGACGGCATTGAACTGCTTGAATACCTGCGACGGGAAGGTAAATTTTCCGATCCGGCATCCTCGCCCCGGCCAAGCTTAATTTTACTGGATTTGAATATGCCCCGCATGGATGGCCGGGAAGCATTACAGCATATCAAGGCAGACCCCAACTTACGCAGTATCCCGGTTGTGATCCTGACGACCTCAAAAGAAGAGGAAGACATGGTCAGAGGCTATGACCTCGGTGCAGCGTCATACATTACCAAGCCGGTCAACTTTGAAGGGCTGGTGGATCTGATGCGCGCTATCGGCCGCTACTGGATAGAGTTTGTTGAACTTCCCCACAATAAATAGGCATTGATGACCCATGACTGACCACGTCCGCATATTGCTGGTTGAAGATGACGAAGACGATTATTTTCTAACTGCTGATTCACTCTCGCAATGTCAGTCGCCGGTGTTCGACCTGGTATGGGCCAAAAACGGTGAAGAGGCTATCGAGCACCTCAAAACGGATGCTTTCGATTTATGTTTGCTCGATTACCTGCTGGGCCAGGAAAACGCCATGGACGTCCTGGAAAAATTAAAAGGGTTATCGGTTACCATACCGGTGGTTGTGCTGACAGGACAGGCCGACAGCATTGTTGACGATCGGGTGATGCGGGCCGGCGCCGAGGACTTCCTAACGAAAGCCGAAATCGACACCCCACGTTTTATGCGCACTATTCGCTACGCGCTGGTGCGGCGTGAAATTGAAACCGAGCGCCTGGAACGTAATCGCATCGAACAGCAAAATAAAGCCAAGGATAAATTTCTGGCCCACCTCGGCCATGAGCTCAGAACGCCGCTGGCCTCCATTCTTGGCTACACCGAACTGTTGCTGGATAGTCCCGGCAATGAACGGATTAACGGTGAGCTGTCGACCATTTTTAATAACAGTAAACACTTATTAAGCCTGCTCAACGACCTGCTGGATATGTCGCGGATCATGGCAAACAAGTTAGAATTGGTACCACAGCCCCTTAATCTGAATGGCTTTTTAACCGACCTCTACAGCCTTATGGTGATGCAAGCCAGTGAAAAAGGCCTGGTGTTAACCGTTAGCGCTAATTCGTTAATTCCCGAGTATATCAAGGTCGATCCTACGCGCTTAAGACAAATCCTCATCAACCTGGTCAATAACGCCATTAAGTTTACCGCCACCGGCGAAGTAGCCATTAACGTTGAATACGACAAGGCCAGCGAGCGGGTGTGCTTTTCCGTCAAAGATACCGGCATTGGCATGCCGCAGGATAAGCTTGAAACTATTTTTAAACCCTTCGAACAAATCGAGGATTTGATCCACGCTAACCATGGCGGCGCCGGCCTGGGACTGGCCATTTCCAATGAGTTAGTCAGCCGTATGGGCGGGCAAATTAAGGTCGAGTCCCGTCAGGGCGAAGGCAGTCGATTTTGGTTTTGTATAAAAGCCGAAGGCAGCATGGAACAAAATCTTATCCAGTTGAATTTGGAAGCCCCGGCACGTCCTCCAACGCAGTTTAAAATTAACCAACAACTCGATGGCCGCGTGCTCATTGTTGATGACTTACGGGAAATACGCCGGCTCACCGGCCGCCTGGTCAGCATGAGTCAGGCTCAGGTTACTTATGCCCAAAACGGTGCCGATGCACTGGAGAAAATCCGCAGTGCTGAACACAACGAACAGCCTTTTCACCTGGTGCTGATGGATATTCATATGCCGGTGATGAACGGGATTGATTGCTTAAAGGCCATGCGTTCGTCAGGCATTCAAACGCCGGTAGTAGCCGTAACGGCCGCCAGCCGCAAGGGACTCAGAGAATCCCTGCTAGCCGAAGGTTTCGACAATGTCATAGCCAAACCCATCGATCGCAAGGATCTCAGTGAAGTGCTCAGTACTTTCCTGTTGCCTGCCAGCCAGCCCGCGCCAGCCAAAGAGGTCACTGGGGCGCAGCAAAAATCTTCCCTTTTAGTGGTTGAAGATGATGAAGACGCCGCCGAACTAATGAGCCTGCTGCTTAACTCACTCAACTACGAAGCAGATATTGCACTCAACGGCCAGCAAGCGTTGGCGAAAATTGCCCGGGCCCCTGAACATTATGCCCATGTGCTGATGGATCTTCACTTGCCGGATACTGACGGCTACGAGCTTGCCGCAGCGATCAATGAAGTCGCTCCGGCGTTAACAGTCACCATTATTAGTGGCGCTGAACCCGACAAAGACCGGCTCACCGACCTGCCGGTGACTCAGGTATTGCTCAAGCCGGTTAGTAAAGATGATTTAGCCATGCTGAATTTTTGAAATTACTGATCGGCAAGATTTACAATAAGTGTGGTATCAACCGTTAGGATAACGCTTAAATTATCAAAAAAATAATTAAAAATCATAATCTTAGTATAAATTTAAATACTGGCATATCCGTTGCTATCTTCTCTGTATACAACGTACTACTTCTGATAATGACGTGAACAGGACGAAGATAATGGAAATGCAACTTTTAGTCAGATTATTCAGCGACGCCACTTTGGTCAGGGCATTAATCTTTGCCGTCGTCACCACCTGTATGCTAACCGGCTGTGCTGGTTCCAACATGACTGCTACCCCTTATAAAGCGGCTGCTACGGCCGGCGAGGAAGGCTACTCTTCACATCGTCTTTCTGAAGATAAATATAAAATTCTGTTTAAGGCGAATCCGGCCACCAGTGAACAGACGATGAAACAATACAGCCAGCAACGGGCACAGGAGATTGGGTTACAGCAGGATTATACCTGGTACCGTATCGTTTCCAGTGAGTCAGTTTCCATGCCGGCGATGACTGACCAACAGGTTCTCACAGCAGCGCCCCAGTCAAACACTGTTGATGGCGCTGTAACCGGAGAGGTCGACGCCACGGCTTTACCTGCTAATCAGCAGTGCACGATGTCGGGATGTGAGCAAGTAACAACACCCAATCCGGTTGCTGGCGAAGTAACAGATACCGGTGTGCAGTTTTACGCGATGACGATCCAGTTTGGTCGTTTCAAACCGCTCCCACAAGATGCTATCCCACTAAGATAAGTATTTTTTAGGTCAGAAAAGCTAAGGTGTAAATGTGGTTATGTCGAACACCGAAAAATGTGCCATCAAAATGTTTAAAGACCTTTTCAACAAAGGCGCTGAGTTATACCAAACGGCTCAGCAAAATACCCTGCATCACCAACAGCGGGCATGCCTGCGGGTATTACGCGCCGAAAAGCTCCGCGCTCTGCGCCTTATGGAAGCAGAAGGCAACAGCCAGCATGATTACTCCCTATCGGAAGAGGCAGGGCAACTATTTCAGTCCATGCGGGAGCATTATCCCTCGATTCGTCATGTCAGCGATTTTATTGAAATAGAGCAACGCCTGCTGGCGAGTCTGAAGGAAAACCTCAGCGCACTGCCCCCCTCCCCGCTGTCGTTAAATTTACGCACCATTGCAACCCGTCACCAGCAATGTCTGGAAAAGCTCAGTCGCGAACTCGCCGGCCATTCAGACAACTGAGCCGGTGGGTATCTTCCCCACGGTTATTACCTAAAGTCCTTCAACCACGGTGTTTTTGGCAACTAAAATTAACGCGACAGTGCAGTCTTTTTATCGTAAGCTACTGAAATTATGTAAGTCCTGCCACTCGCCGAGTCAATTTACACAGAACAGTGTTGAGGAGAAATCATGGAAGAACAACATAACGCCCCGCAGAATGAAAAGCGGCGATTAGGCGGATGGTTAATTTTAGTCGGACTGGGTGTGGTATTTTCCCCTGTGCGGCTGCTAATGACTACGCTGCCTGCCTATCAACCGTTGCTGCAAAGCGATGTCTGGTCAGCGCTTACCAGTGAGGATTCTCCCGCGTATCACCCGTTATGGGGGCCGCTGCTGGTTGGCGAAATTACGGTAAATCTGGGGATCTTTCTGGCATCGCTGTATTTAATCTATTTGTTTTTTACCCGACACTGGCTGTTCCCCTCTTTTTACATAGGTATTGTACTGACCTCACTGGTGTTTATCCCCGCTGATGCCTGGTTGGTCTCCATCGTGCTACCGGAACAACCCATGTTTGACGCCAACACCACCCGCGAGTTGGTTCGAACACTGATTGGAGCTCTCATCTGGATCCCCTATATGCTCATGTCAGAGCGTGTTAAGACGACCTTTGTTAAAGACGATGAGGGCGCACCGCCGGCGTTACCGGCGGTGCCATCTCACTAAACCAAAACGGCGCCTTCAAGGCGCCGTTTATCGATAATCTCGTGCGGTTCTATTTGCCCGCCCGGGCTAGTCTGGTCACAATCAGGTATGCTTCAAATTTGCCTGATTGGCGTTTTCCACCCAGTCCAGATCCTTAGTTTGTTCATCCAGCGTGCCTTTGGCATCTTCTAAAAACACTTTACAGAAATAATCCACGCAAGGATGCATTTCTCGGTAGCGTTCTAACTGAATTTCCATTTCTTCCATGGCATTGGAAAACTCATGATTCGATTTAGCCAGTTCATAGTCACACTTCAAATAAGCACATAACACATCAGCCGCTTTGGCTAAGCGTACATGCACGTCATTTTTATCCTGTAAAATCAGTGGTTCGTAACTCGACTGCAGCGGTTCAGGCAGCGTTTTAATCAGCATCTGCTCAAACCGACGTTCTAGTTTTTTAATTGCCTGAGTCGTTTCCGGATCGTGATATTTTACCGGACTGGGGATATCACTCATTCCCGCAATTTCACTGCCTTCATGAAAAATTGCCATCGCCGCGACCCGGTCCGGCTCAATGGCTTCACCATAGACCTCTTTAGCAATCACACCGAGCATGTGAGCAATCACCGCTGCCTCGTAAATATGGGTAGACAACATTTCTGACTGAAACTGTGCCATAAGCGGCCAGCGTTTCACATTGCGCGCGCGCTGCATAAGACCGATAAAGGCGGAATGACTGTTAGCCATGAGTTCTCCAGGTGAATTTTGCCAATAAAACCAGATCCTAAACCTTATTGCCGGCGATGTCAGCCTGCCCCTGTTGGTTAGTCTGTAAAAAATGCACTCACTCCTGTAACGAATTGTCACCCCTCCTCTGACAGCTCAGCACAGAATTAAATTTAACCATATTTATCAACAACATAGACATTGGCACAAGATAAGCATATATCATTGTGACATTAGATGAAATTAAAGGAGACATCATGTTAGGTTGGGCAATTACATTTTTTATCATTGCCATCATCGCAGCAGTTTTCGGTTTTGGTGGAATCGCAGGTGCAGCAACTGGTATCGCACAGTTTCTGTTCTTCTTATTTGTAGTATTACTGGTTATCTCTTTGGTTGCTGGCGCCATTCGCGGCAAAGCCCCAAGAGCTTAGTAAATTACAGACTCAATAACCAATCAGGGAGATTATTATGAAAACGTTGAAATTACTTGATGTACTGAAAATGACCGTTATCGCAGCATTCGCATGTTCTGTTATTGCCTGTGGCGACGGTGAAGCCGAAGATGCTGGTGAAGCAATCGATGAGGCAGTAACCGATGCAGGTAATGCCGTAGAAGACGCCTGTGAAGACGTTAAAGAAGGCGTGGAAGCAGAAGACGACGATTGTTAATCTGCTGCCACTAAAGAAGGGCAATGTGCCACCACACTCTGTGGTCGCCCATTGCCCTTTTTGCATTTAATGCTTTTTACTTTTCTTATCCAGCACGCCCATGGCAAAAGCCGAAATAACAAATGTTAAATGGATAAGGACATACCACATTAACTTATCGTTTTCGATATTCTTGGCGTTCATAAAAATTTTGAGTAAATGAATCGACGATATCGCCACAATTGATGCAGCAACTTTGCTTTTTAAAGTCCCGGTGTCCAGGGTTCCCAGCCACGCCAGTTTTTCCGTGCCTTCCTTTAAATCAATGCTCGACACAAAATTCTCATAGCTGGTGAACATCACCATGACAATCAGTCCTGACACCAGGGCGATATCAATTAACGACAATACCACCAGCACAATATCGGCTTCGCTGATTTCAAGTACATGGGGTAGCAGATGAAAAATTTCCTGAAAAAACTTAATGCCAAGGGCAATAAGTGCCAGCGACAAACCAAAATAGATCGGCGCCAGTAACCAACGCGATGCGTACATAACACGCTCAATTAACACTTCCAAACCAGGCCTCCTGCGTTGGAAAAACATACTTGTAAGAGAATAAATAATAGCGTCTGCCACTGAGCACGCAGTGGCTTAGCAGACAGCGCTGAATGTCAGCCGCTCTGGCAGTGCCAGGGCGGCATAATTTTATCAGAGCCGTAAATTTTGAGGTATCTTTTCTTTTGCCTGTCCGCTGTCCGGCAAATCAATGCTCCTGTCGGCCTTAATCGTCTTCAATGACGAGGTCCATCCAAACCAGTCGATGATCCGAACTGCTCTGGCGGTCTTTCACCAGACGGTATAGTGACGACGATTCCGACGGCCAGAATACCCCGCCCCCCTGTACTTTCAGGCCTTGTGAAGAAGGTAATACATAATCAGCACGAGCCCCCCAGTAAGCGGTATAACGGCTGCTGAATGGCTCCTCTGTCGCTTCACTGCCGCCCTCACTTTGCGGGATCAGGCTGCTGTTAACCAAAGGATGATGGGTTAGCTGTTCAATCACGCCCGGCCGGTGCTTTTCGCCTATGTCGGCGGCATTGAAATCACCCACCAATACAAAGCGCGAACCTTCAAAACCACCTTTTTTGCCGTTGTCATCATAGATGTAGTCTGCCCGCTCAGGTGACAAGTAATCAGCCATCAGACGGATTTCATCATGATTCCGCTTACCATTACGGTCTTCCGGCCCGTCAAAGGTTGGCGGCGTAGGATGCATGGCCAGTATGTGAAGAACTTCGCCATTAATCGAAACCGGAATATCCCAGTGTGATTTAGAACTGAGCCTTACCGCTGACCACTCCTGCGGGGTAAACCAGGGGTCATCGGTGGCCGGGTCACTGATCTTTAGTGCGCCAGGCATATCGCGCCACAAAAAGCGCTGAAAAGTACGCACCGCTGCCACATCAATCGGATAACGGGAAAGCAACGCCATACCAAACTGACCGGGATACATCCCCCAGCCATAGGCATCACCGGCATTTCCGGTTTGCTTGCCGTTGTTGTCTAAATCAAAGGGCGTCGCCACACCGGTATTCACCGGCGCTATATACTGATAAGGGTAATCAATTGCTGCCTGACCATGCTGACTTTTATTCAGGTACTTACTGACAAACAGCGAGATGGCCGTGGGCGTTGCACTCGGGTAATAGTCAAATTCGTTGAGCAGAATAATGTCGGGGGCCACCCGTTGGATAATTTCGGCAATATTGCGAATTTGCGGATGCTCGCCTGACTGTAACAGGGTCAGTAAAACGTCACCGGAGTTGGCTGAGACCCCTTTCGGTTGATAATTACTGGCCTCCATGCTGACATTGAAAGTTGCAACACGCAACGTATCGGCGTAAACATAATGCAGGGAGAAAAAAGCCAGCAGTAGTGTGAAAAGCGTTTTATTCATAAACATGGACGATAGCAAACAGAAAGGCTTAGTGTACGCTAAATCACATTAATAAAATAACCCTACTGCTATTAATAAGTTAAGGAGAATCTCTTGCTCGTTTTAAAGCCCAATTGCGAAGGATGTGATTGCGATCTGCCGCCCGATGCGACAGAAGCGATGATTTGTTCTTATGAATGCACCTTTTGTTTAGACTGTGTCAATGACTTACTGAGTAATGTTTGCCCGAATTGCGGAGGCGGTTTTACGCGGCGGCCCGTCAGGCCAAAAACAGCGCGCCGTGATGGCGTTAGCCTGTCTCATCAACCGGCCTCCACAGCGCGGGTAAAAACCACTAAGAGCCCGGCCGAAATCAAAGCCTTTGCGGCGCAGGTAAAAGCGATTCCGCCCTGGCAGCGTTAAGGCGCGACGAATTAAATTTCGCCGATGTATTCACCCAGTTCAACCACCTCAAACTGCGCGCCGGGAGAACCGGATACATACACAGAGCATTGACCCCATGATGAGGGGATGTGCCATTCTGACTTGCTCACCGCCGTATAGCGAGAGAGCTTGTTATCACAACGGATCTGCACTTCATCCAAATCGCCCTCGGCAATATCAAGCGCAAAGGCATTACGACTAAGCTGATGGAATAACCGCCCTTCCTTGTTAATACTCGCTTTACGCACCATGGGCTCGGTGCCCTGCACCAACGCTTTTACTTTCTCGGCATAAGGGGCCAGTTGCGCCAGTTTTTCCGGCTCGTCATCAAGCAGGGTTTCCAGCCTGGAATAGGCTTTCATTGCTTCGTTGTACTCACTTTTTGCAATGGACAACACAAACTCGCGTTCCAGCAAATAATGGGCGGTTGATTCGCGAATGGCATCATTGTCGATAGCCCGTGCGCGACGCACACTTTTTAGCTCGCGGTCCGGATCATCAATGGCTTTGGCATAATGAGAGTCTGCCAGCCAGAAATAGGCGCTCTCGGTATGATTCCACAGCTGGTCGTCCTTCATCTCGGCAATCAAGGCTTCAGCCAGGGCCAAATCTTTATTGTTTATAGCCTCTGCAACGTCCTTATAACGCCGCATAAACTTGCGGGTAACCCCTTTGGAACCGGACAGTCTGAAATCAATTTGCACCATGTTTCGGCATTGTTGAATCACTTCGCCATCCTGGGTGGCAGGACTGTACTGCCAACGTTTAATGGCTCGCAGTGTGGCTTTTTCAAAGGCTTTTAATCCGCTGGAGTCCTGTACTACAGGATCTTCCACTTCGCCATCCTTGTTGATCACGAAACTCACTTTCACCCAGCCTTCCTGACTTTTTCGGGCCGACGAGACCGGATACTGAGGGTCCACCCGTTTAAGCGGCTGGGCCTCCACAACGGTAGCGATATGTTCTGCAACTGGTGCTTCTGACTGTGCCAGGCTGGCGGCAGAAAACAAGGCGAATGCTAAGGGAGCAATTTGATAAGATGAGGGGCTGCGCATGGAATCATTCCTTCCTTAAAATGATTTAATAAACATCACCATAGCTGATAAAAGCGGTAACTTCAACGACCCTGACTGAATGCGCGGTTTTTGCCTCAATCTCTAACGGCGGGATCAGATATCACGAGACCAGCGTAAAAATAACCCCAGCGACATCAGCAGCAAACTGGCTGCCACTACAACCGCTACCGGATAGAACAGGTTGCCGGCAAGATCCAGCTGACTGTACTTAATAATCATAATCAGGCCTTCCAGCACCAGAGCAATAACCACCACGCTGACAAAGCGGGTAACGGTGCGGCGAATGGACATAAACAGGTCGTCTTCCTGATTGTGCCGGTACTCCTTAAAAATGCCCATAGCCAGCTCGTAGGTCGCCAGGGCAATAAATAAATCATTCACGGCCTTAATCACCGCCGACACAAAATCCTTGTCCGGAGCAAAGCCCTGATAAAAATGCAGCCCCGCCATCACAATCATCGTAGCCGATACGCACATAAAAAGGCCGGCAAAAAATCGCGCTGAGATATCTTTCAGCCATCCATTACGCAATACATCAGACATTTGCTTTATCTCCTTGTGGTTCAGCAGGATCAGATTGGCTAGCCACCAGCTTGTTTAGCAGTGCTGGCAATAACGTGAGGTCAGCCACCAGCGCCATAATCATGGCAAGCGCCGTCAGCAGTCCGAAATACACACTGGGCAGAAAATCAGAAAAACCAAACAGTGAAAACCCTACCGCGATGACCGTAGTCGTCATTAAAATGGCCAGTCCACTGTGTTTAAAGGCTTCTTCTGCAGCAGGCACCGCCTGCCCACTCCCGGCCTTTAACCCGGCCATGTAGCTATGCACAAAATGTAAGGTGTCGTCCACTGCGATCCCCATGGCAATGGCTGCAATGGTAATGGTCATAATATCCAGCGGAATACCGGCACAGCCAATCACGCCAAGAATTGCCAGGGTGGTTAATACGTTTGGCAGCAAGGCAATAAGCGCCACTTTAACAGAGCGGAAAATCAACAAAAACACCAGCCCCAGAGCCACATATACCAGCCCCAGCGTAGTAATTTGCGAGTCAAATAAGCGACTCAGAATATCCTGGTATAACACGAATAAACTGGTTAACTGATACTGTTCACTCTGGATACCCGCCGTAGCCAGATCCTGTTTTAAATTATTCAGAAACTGTTCGCGATCAAGGCCTTCGGTGGTGTCCTGTACGCGAATGGCCACTCTCAGGCGCTGGTCCTGTTCAGAGAAATACGCACCGACCAACTGATTAACCACCTTCTCGTTAAGCAAATAGTAAATGCTGGTCAGTTCGTATTCGGTAAGCGGGCGGCCATTATTAAGCTGGGTGGCCAGTTCGGTAAAATTCGCCAGCGACGTTACGCTACCAGTGGCTTCAAAAGCCGTCACGGCTTGCTGCACTAATTGCAGTTGATTCACACTGTCGGCACTGATGATTAATGACGGATCGTCTGGTTTATCGGTAACATCCAGAATGATATCCAATGCCGTAGTACCGCCAAATTCCTGATCAATATACGCCAGCTCACGGTGCACCTGGGTATCGTCAGCGAAATAATCAATAAATGAGTTTTCCACGTTAAGCCGGGTGATCCCTACACTCAGGGCAACAAATACCAGACCCGTACCAACAATGGTTATACCCGGTTTATTAAGCGTTAGCTGACGGCTGCGATGTAAAATGGTACGGATAAAGGAATAATCATCAGCTTCGCTGCCGGCGGGTAATAAGGCTAATAATGCCGGAAACAGAATAAGACTCACCAGTTGTGAAATCACCATGGCTATTAGCATCATCAGGCCAAAGGAAATCACCGGCTCCAGGCCGCTGAATAGCAAAGCGGCAAAGCCTACACTGGTGGTAAGCGAGGCAAAAAAACACGGGCTGAGCTTGTCTTTAAGCATCAGCTCAACGCGATTATGCTGGTCGGTTTGCGGTTTTTCACGGGCGATGTAGCGATAGCTGCCAAGCATATGGATCATAACTGCCAGGGTCAGAATAATCTGGAGCGCCACAAAGTTAGCCGAGATCACTGTCGCCCTTAAATCTGCCCAGCCCAGTGCGCCAATTGTCAGGGTCACACTCAGGCCACAACTTAATAAGGGGAACACCACCCATTTCACCCGGCGGAACAATATAGCCAGAAGTAACGCCACCACCAATGCAATAGCGAGACCAAAGATCACCAGATCGGATTTGATAATGTCAATCAGATGCTGTCCGACCACGTAGGAGCCGCCCAGGTAGGTATTTGCCCGTTGATTGATGGGCTGAGTGATTTCGTTAAGCTGTTTGATTTCCTCCTTGCGGGTTTGGGTTAACTGCTCCCGCAAGGGTTCCGCCTGCGCTTTCAGGGCTTCGAGCTGTTCCTGCTCCTCTGCACTGAGTTCGCGGCTTAGCAAATTTGCCTGGATAGCGGTAATTTGCTGCTCAATGTCGACCAGCTCAGGGTTCGGCTTAAACACTATCTGAATAGAGGTTGCCGTATTGTCGCGGTTAATCAGCAGGTCGGTAAAAATAGGATGGCCACTCACCAGAGCTTTCATCTTTTTGGCGGAATAGTGCTGCTGCTGCCAGGTTAACTCACTGACTTCGGTCTGACCGGTCAGCGCCTCAGCACTGTCAATAAGGGGAACTGTCAGGATTGAAGTAACACTTTCAACCCGTGGGATCTGTTTGATTTCCTGCTGCAACTGGCTCAGATCGCTGAACGTTTGCTCACTGAACACATCGTGCTCGCGAGGTTCATAAGCCAACAGGATAAACTCGTCGGGACTAAAAGTTTGCTGCGCGACCTGAGTCTGGATGTAGAGTTTATTGTCTTTTACCAGCAAAGTGTCGGCCGATGCCGCAATTTTAAATTTACCAACGCCGGTTAAGGCTCCTGCCAGTAACACGGTAAATGCAATTACCACCGCCCAGCGCCATTTTACAATGCCTGTAGCAAGCGTACTAATCAGTCGATTCTTCATACAACGAGTCCCTGGCCTGGCCCTGCAAATACTGATTACGGAAGTACAAATAGGGATCGTCGGCGTTTTGATACAAATTTTGGTAGGTTTCTGACTGCTCGGAAAAATCGTCGACACCATCAAAGGCTCTGAGTTGATAGTTTTGCGGCGAATCTGCCACGTGATTAACCGGGTGAATAAACCCTTCCGTCATCACCGAAAAGCCGCCTCTGACATCACTTTGTCCGAGCAAGGGCAATACCAGATAGGGGCCCGAACCAACACCGTAACTTGCCAGCGTATCCCCCACTGAGCGTCGTTTTGGATCGATTTCAAACCAGCTCGTGGCCGGGTCAAATAAGCCGAGCAGCCCGACCGTTGAATTAATTAAAAACCGCCCCAGGTTTGAACCCGCATCAGACACTTCGCCGGAAAACAGGTTATTTAAAAGATTCAGAGGCTCACGCAAATTAGCGAAGAAATTACCTACAGAAGAACGCACGGGACCTGGTACCACCGTTTTATAGCCGTCGCTAACCGGAATTAAGACATATTCGTAGGCCGCATGATTGAAGGCAAATACCGAGCGATTAAAACCTTCCCATGGGTCATTGTATACTGGCGCAGTGGTTGGATTGACCGCCGGAGCATTGGCTACCGACACCACCGCAGGTGTGATATTCAGCTCCCCCTGAGAAGTTTTCAGGGTGACGTTCTGGCCGGCGCTAAGCTGCTCTTGTGGGGTAGCCTGAGAACGGTTGGCCTCCCTGGATGAGACGGCCTTTTGCCCGTTCTCAGGGGGGGGCGGTACCGAAGAACATCCCGTTAGAGCCAGCAACGCGGCCGGGAATACAACTTTATAAAACATAACTGCCCTGTCCGGTTTTCATCTGATGATGACGCAAAATATTGCTGGCCCGCTGCACCGCATCATCGCGGTTATACTGCCAGTTCTGCTGTTCGTAGGCCCGCGCCTGACTGATGTAATGCATAATCCGTTTGAGCCGCAAAGTGTGCATGCGTTTGGCGCTGTCAAATTGCGTAACAGCAACGCTCGCCTCCAGTTCCTGAAGGGCCGCTGAATGCAATCGCATCTGCATTGCGGTGTCACTGCCAGCCCATTCGGATACCGAACGATTGACGGTTTGTGACACGGTTGTTGTTTGACTGGCTGCCAAAACACCGCTGCAAACCAGTAGAGATCCTAATGCCCATTTGGTTAAATTTCGCATAGTTATCACCACGGTTGTTAGAAAATTAGTGCTTACAGAGCGTCGGCTGTTTGCGTCCAACTGCGCTGCTCAATGTTTTGCTACTCACGGATTCTTGCACTTGCTACCGACGATTTTGCTAGTCGGCTTCCTGCTTCTCTGAAGCTGACAGATTAACTTCATACTCACTGGGATGGGCCGATTCTTCGTATCGTGCAAACCAGTTGAAAATGCCAGGTTTATGATCAGGTGTAGCGGGATTTTTTTCGGTATTATTCATGTGCAGTTCCATGCAAAAAGGCGGTCAGCCAGGATGACTCACCGCCATTAGATTTATTCTGATTCGACCACTGAAAGCTGATCGTCTACGGATTTAACTTCAGAAGCGTTTTTGGCAATTTCTACCGCCAGAGCGCGCTCTGCTTCACTACCAACGGTCCCTTTAAGAGTGACTTCGCTGTCTTCAACATCGACGTCGATGTCCAGACCCGAAATGTCACTGTCCATCAGTAAGCGGGATTTCACTACCGTGGCAATTTTGGCGTCGGTTAAATCGTTTGAGGTTTCTTCACTGATCATTTCCTCGTCATCGTCCTCAAGGATGGTCAGACGGTTATCAACCGAAGCAACTCCCTCGATGCCGGTGACCAGTTCTTCGGCCAGTTTCTTATCAACGCTGCTGTCGACTTTACCGGTCAGAACAATGACGCCTTCCTGAACGTCGGTATTGATGTCGAAAGAATTGAGATGAGTATTGAACAACAGTGTCGCTTCAGCTTTACCATCGATCCAGGCATCCTTGGCCTTATCTTCCCATTTTGAGTCAGCTAAAGCCGGACCAGCGGCTGATGCCGTAATAACACCTACAACCATTAAAGAAAGTACTGAACGTTTCATAATGTCGCTCCGATTGAGAATTCGAAGTGACTGTTGCGAGATTCAGGCCAATATTTAAGGTATTGTTTTAAAAGGATTTAATTAAAAAGAAAGATTTGGGTACGCAATTAAGTGTAGCGATTTCTCGACACTATGAAGAAATTACCCAAAAGTATAAGGTCAGTCGTTACCCACGATAGCTTTAACCGACGCGCAGATATTCTCACGCTTCTTAAAATAACTCAGCGCAATAAGGCTGTTGTCTTCCGGCCAAATGGCTTGTTGCAACAGGGATTTATCTTCATCGGTTAGCTGACTGTCATCAATCTGTATCGCTACTGCTTTTTTATTCGGCGTTAGCACGTGAGGCTTAGCATCTGTCACCAGGTGATCGGCCACAAATAAAAATCGCCGGGCCACTGGGTCCTGAACCACACCAATACGCTTGTGGTAATGAATAATCGCTGGCCAGCCTTCTGCAATTCGACTTTGATAAAAAATCAGGAAGGTAAATAGCAGCAGGACTCCTAAGGTCATTGTCACGAAGGTATCAGATAAATCCGGAGCAACCGTGACCAGACCGCCAATAGCCGCCACAAACACAACCCAAAAGCCAAACACTCTGCGCAGTACATAGGGTGACACGCCAGCAATCACTTTTGCGTGTTTAATTTCTTGTGGTGCTAACTCCAGTAGAGAGACCTGACTTTTTGCGTTCACTTTAGGTGCTTCAGCGGTTTAGATAGGGTGATGCTTGTATCTTACCTAAATGACCGTCACGCACAATGATTATTGCTCGGCAATTTAACGCCTAACGCATGTTTTTACAGGAAATTATGACAATGTGGTCAACTCGTTAACATAACTGCTGCGCATTTAAGCAATCACACTGAGTGCGGGTGAATTTGAGCGACAGTGGTCGGCAGAGCAGTTAAGCTCGCCGCGCAAAATGAAGTCCTTTGATTCCTGTAGCTTTTTTGACCTGCATCAGTATGCCTGTTTTCTTCTTCGGTACACTGAGGTCATGCCTGAAGTCAGCGAAACCGACTCAGGTGTTTCTTCTTTAATGACTCCGTCCGGATTCATTTATGCATTTTTAGAAACAATGTGTTCTTCATTAAGCATATATCGCCACTGTGAATATTCGTACATTACGTGGCTGATTTTTCATACTCAAATTAATGGTTTTTTCTATGCATGCATTCAACATCAAAACCCTTGCTGCAGCGGGGCTAACCTCGGCACTGTTTACTTCGCCAGTGTCTGCCGTCGAAATCTATAATCAGGGCGAAGGCGAAAACAAAGCCGTGGTCGCCATCGGCGGGTATGTCAAGATGGACATCCGTCATGTCAATGGTGACATCGCCTATCAGGATTACTGGGTAGCCAATTACCCCGGCGGCGAGCCTACCGAAACCTCTCATACCGGCTTTAACGTGCGAGAATCCCGGGTCAACCTGAAAGTCGATTATGGCGATATCACCGGCTTCGTTGAAATTGACTTCTACGGCGGTGGCGGCAACGAAATTATCAGTAACTCTTCAAATCCGCGCCTACGGCATTTGTATTTCACTTACCAGAACTGGACTGCTGGCCAGGCCTGGAGCACCTTTATGCCGGTTCGTTCGATGCCCGAAACACTGGACTTCGGCGGCCCGTTTATTGGCGAAGCCTTTATGCGGGCGGTGTTGGTGCGCTACACCTACGACAATTGGGAATTCGCCCTGGAAAACCCCGAAACCTGGGGCGATGGGGATATTGGTACGCCTTCCAGTGCCATCGGATTGAGCGGCGATGACGCCGATGCGGATGAGTCGATACCCGATCTCGTAACCCGTTACACCCATACCGCAGAATGGGGTTGGGTAGCCGTGGCAGCAATGCTTCGCCAGGTAGATGAAGGCGGTATCGATGAAACGGCATTTGCCGCGAATCTGGCTGGCGTAATCAACATCTTCGAAGGCGACGATTTTCGGTTTCAGGTAACTGGTGGCAAACCCGGTCGCTATGCTTCTGCCGCCATGACACCGGATATTGTGCGCAACCCGGCCAACGATGAAATTGAAGTGGAAGAAACCCTGGCCTACAGTTTTTCATTTCGTCATCACTGGAGTGACACCCTGCGTTCAACGGCCTATTTTGGCACGGCAGAAACAGAGGTACTGGAAAAGAAACGGTCACAATGGGGTATTAATCTGATTAATCAGGTTAACAAACACCTCAAAGTGGGTGTGGAATATGGTAACTACGCCATAGACGATGAAGGGATTATCGCCGTGGATTCAGACTACCTGCAGCTTTCGGCACAAATGTCGTTTTAAGCAAAATACTGCTTTTTACGCTGCAGTGCCTGACGGAAATGCTCAACCAGCAGGTTGAGCTTTTTGTCGGGCTGGCGTGACCCCGGATACACAGCATAAATGCCAAGCTCCTTGGCAACATATGGCGACAGCACCGACACCAGTTTGCCCGCCTCCAGTTCTTCATGGATAAGCGCTCTGGGTAAATAGGCCAGGCCAAAACCGGCCAGCACGCCATGCTTGAGGGTATCGAGAGTATTAGTGCGATACCGACCCTGCACGGCCATCAGTTTATCTTCACCATCCAGGCGAAATAACCAGGCTTCGGGTTTAGTCCCCTCATACTTGTACAACAGGCAGTGATGCTTTTCCAGCTCGTCCGGATGTGCCGGTTCTCCATAGGTTTGCAGATATTCTGGCGTTGCACATACCACCCAGTTAGAATCCACCAAACGCCTGGCGACCAGCGACGAATCTGCCAGGTTAGCGGTTCGGATCGCCAGGTCAAAGCCTTCATCAAGAATATCTACCACCCGGTTAGTCACCCGAAGTTCTACTTCAATGCCCGGGTATTGTTCGCAAAACTCAACTAATGCCTGATTCAGCACCAGGTTGGCCGTTACCACCGGCATCGTCATTTTTATTCTACCGCGAGTGTCACTGCTGTAACCCGCCACTACATCCTGAGCGTCTTGTAGTGCCTGCTGAGCGAGTTTGGCTTTTTTATACAGCGCCTGACCGGCGTCAGTAAGGCTCAGCTTGCGAGTAGTGCGATACAATAGCTGTACGTTGAGGGCTTTCTCCAACCGGGCCACCCGCTTACTGACCACCGACATGGTAATTTCATACTTAGCCGATACCCGTGAAAATGAACCTTCTTCCACCACGTGAACAAACAGCAACATGTCATCGGCTTTGAACATTGAATTCACCCTGGCTCATTTATTAGTGCAAAAAAGGAAACAATCATATTGCATCTGAATATAGATTAACAGCCGGCACAATTGTAGAGTCCACAGCACAAAGCAAAGTCTGTTACATTATTTCTACACCGCAGAAACATTAAACTTTGGTAGCAGACCACGACAATAAATACGTACCCTTTCCGCTAAATTCACCCCGGGGTGATAATGATTCAGGAGAAACACTATGAGTGATGTCACGCTGGGCTTGCTGGCATTGTTACCAATCGGGCTTTCGGCGCTGTTACTGCTGGGCTTTCAGTGGCCGGCCAGAAAAGCCATGCCCGCGGTGCTCATCACTACCGCGCTACTGGCGTTGCTGGTGTGGGACATGAGTGGTCAACGTGTGGCAGCGTCCATTATTCAGGGGCTCATTGTTACCGTTTCGGTCCTGTGGATTGTTTTTGGTGCGATATTTTTACTTAATACGCTGAAGTATACCGGCGCGATCCAAACCATACGACAAGGCTTTGCCCAGGTTTCCCCCGATCGCCGGGTACAGGCCATTATTATTGCCTGGTGTTTCGGCACTTTTCTGGAGGGGGCTTCTGGCTTCGGTACGCCCGCCGCGATAGCAGCCCCACTCATGGTAGCTTTAGGTTTTCCGGCACTGGCAGCGGTAATGATCGGCATGATGGTACAAAGCACACCGGTTTCGTTTGGCGCAGTAGGGACGCCAATCATCATTGGCGTCAATAACGGCCTGGATGGCGCATCGATTAGCCAGCAACTGGCTCAGGAAGGCTGGAGCTGGGAACAATTTATTCAGTTGATCACGACCCAGGTAGCCATTATCCATGGCATTGTTGGCACGCTTATGCCGCTGTTAATGGTTATTTTCCTGACCCGCTTTTTTGGCCCGAATCGCAGTTGGAAAGAAGGCTTTGCGGTATTGCCCTTCGCCCTGTTTGCGGGACTCATGTTTACCCTGCCCTATGCGCTGACCGGTATTTTTCTGGGTCCTGAATTCCCGTCATTGATCGGCGGTCTGTTCAGCCTGCTGGTAGTGGTTAATGCAGCCAAGCGCGGCTTTCTGATGCCCACACAGCAATGGGACTTTGCCCCCAAAGCAGAATGGCCAAAAGCCTGGCTGGGGATGCTCGAAATCAACGCCAACGATTACGTGGGCAACCAACCTATGTCACAGTTTAAAGCCTGGACACCTTACGTACTGGTAGCGATTTTACTGGTTATATCCAGGGTATCAGGTGAAGTAAAGTCGTTACTGAGTGGTCTTAGCATTGGTATGACCGATATTCTTGGTGAAGCGGGCGTCAGCGCTGCATTCAGTCCACTCTACCTGCCCGGCGGCCTGCTGCTGATTGCCGCATTGGTCGCCATAATCTTTCAGAGCCATGGTCAGAGTCGCCAGCATACTTTTACCACAGCCTTAAAAGATTCGGGTAAAACCATTATTGGTGCCGGCTTTGTATTGATGTTTACCATCCCCATGGTGCGACTGTTCATCAATTCCGGGGTTAATCTAGCAGACCTGCCCAGTATGCCAATGAGCAGTGCGCTGTTGTTTGCCCGTATCTTTGGCGACGCATTCCCGCTCATCAGCCCTACTATCGGCGCATTAGGCGCATTCATTGCCGGTTCTAATACGGTATCGAATATGATGTTCAGTCAGTTTCAGTTTGAAGCCGCGATAAGTCTCAATCTCTCGCCAGCTGTCATAATTGCCGGCCAGGCTGTTGGCGCCGCGGCAGGTAACATGATTGCTATCCATAATGTAGTGGCAGCCAGTGCCACGGTTGGATTACTCGGTCAGGAGGGCACCACTCTACGTAAAACACTGTTACCTACGCTCTATTATGTGGCACTATCCGGCGCCATTATAATGCTGGCCATATATGGCCTGAACCTGAGTGGTCCGTTAAGCTGACATGATAATTACCGATATTCCGGGTCTGAACACAGGAGTTACACCATGAGTCATTCGCCCATTCTCTCGCAGTTTATTCAGCTCCTCGGAGAGGATAAGGTTGCTACAGGCGACCGCCGTACCGAACATTATCGTTCGGGTTGGCGCTCAGGCTCAGGCGCAGCGCTGGCCGTATTGTTTCCTGATACCCTGCTGAAGCTGTGGCAGACCCTGCAGATCTGTGTCGACAACAACTGCATTATTATTATGCAAGCCGCCAAAACCGGCCTTACCGAAGGTTCAACCCCCAGTGGCAATGATTACGACCGTGAAGTGGTGGTCATTAACACCCTGGTCATGGATGACCTTATGGTGCTTGGAAACGGCGAACAGGTGCTGAGTTTTCCCGGTACCACCCTGCATAAACTGGAAACCACATTGAAACCGCTATCCCGCGCGCCCCACTCGGTGATCGGTTCATCGTGTTTAGGCGCTTCCATTGTGGGCGGTGTAGCGAATAACTCGGGCGGCGCGTTGGTGAAACGTGGTCCGGCCTATACCGAGCTGGCCCTGTTCGCTCAGGTAACCGCTGAAGGCAGGCTCGAATTGGTTAATCACCTCGACATCGAACTGGGCGATACGCCGGAAGAAATCCTTACCAACTTAGAAAGTGGCCGTTTTGATTGCACTATTACCGCTACCAATAAAAAGGCCAGTGCGTCAGATTACAGCGAACGCCTGCGCGATGTGGATGCCGATACTCCCAGCCGCTTTAACGCCGACACCAGCCGCCTGTTTGAAGCCAGTGGCTGTGCCGGTAAACTGGCAGTGTTTGCCGTGCGATTAGATACTTTTGAGGTTGCCAAACAGGAAAAAACCTTCTACATCGGTACGAATAATCCCGATACACTGACCCGTTTGCGCCGCCATATCCTGGCTGAATTTACCCAGTTGCCGGAAGTGGGCGAATATATTCACCGTGACATTTTTGATATCGCCGCAAAATATGGCAAGGATACCTTTTTAAGTGTGAAACACCTGGGCACCGACCGGTTGCCGAAAATGTTCGCGCTTAAAGGTCGCATTGACGCGGTGCTTAATAAGATCTCCTTCGTTCCTGACTTCCTTACCGATCGTATTATGCAAGGTGTATCAGGCCTACTGCGAGAACACCTACCCGATCGTATGCTGGCGTTTCGTGAAAAATATGAACATCATCTGATTTTAAAAATGAGTGACGAAGGCATTGCCGAGGCCCAGGCCTTTTTACCCGCCTTCTTCAGTGACAATGAACAGGTAGGCGACTTTTTTGAGTGCACCGAGCGCGAGTCAGGCAGTGCCTTTCTGCATCGCTTTGCCGCCGCTGGCGCCGCCGTGCGTTACCAGTTGCTGCATCAAAAAGACGTCGGTGAAATCCTGGCGCTGGACATTGCGCTGCGTCGTAACGAACATGACTGGGTCGAAAAACTGCCCGACGAGCTGGCCGGTAAAATTGATAAATCACTCTATTACGGGCATTTTTTCTGCCATGTATTCCATCAGGACTATGTTCTGAAAAAAGGTGTGGATGCCAAAAAGGTTAAGGCAGAGATGCTACGAATACTGGACAGCCGGGGCGCTAAATACCCGGCGGAACATAACGTCGGTCATCTGTACAAAGCCGAAGAAGGCTTAGCGGCGTTCTATCAGCGAATTGATCCTACCAACACCTTTAATCCTGGTGTGGGCAAACTGGAAAAACATAAGCGCAATTGCAGTTGCTGCTAAATTGTGGTTTTCTGACGCTTTTGGGCTACAGCCGTTAAACCGTGATAAAAAAGACAAGAACACTTCATAAATGGTTGATGCGATTTGTGGGCCTGCAGTTTATTCTGTGGGCCGTTACCGGCCTTTACATGGTTTGTCTGGACATCCATTTTATTCATGGCGAACCACTTACCCACCCTTCAAGTGTGCCTCTACAGCTTAATGACATTACTTATTCAACGTCGCATCTGCTTGAGGACTACCCGGACGCTACCGCTATTACATTGGTAACCCTGCTGCAAAAACCGGTGTACCGTTTTCGTTCAGCCAGCGGTCAGCGTACTGTGCATGTAGTGGATGCGATAACCGGCTTGCCGGTAGACTTACTCAGCCAGGCTCAGGCCCGAAAAATTGCCGAAGCCGCCTATACCGGCTCAGCGGTAATCGAAAAAGTGTCGCCTTTAATCTCCCGTGCGGCCGACGGTGCATTAAACCCTTTATGGGTAGTCAGGTTTGATGACTTCGCTTCATCCACTTTGTATATCGAACAGCAAAGCGGCCGTATTATTCGCCGGCGGCATAATTACTGGTATGTATTCGACTGGATGTGGCGGCTGCATATTATGGACTATGACGATGGCGAAAATGTCACTAACGGCTGGTTACGAACGGTATCGCTGGTCTCTGTGCTGGCAGCCCTGAGTGGCCTGACATTGCTTATATTGCGCCTGGCAAGACGCAGGAGACCCGCATTATGATGCGCCTGTTGATGGCCAACTGGCATAAATGGCTGGCACTACTGGTGTTCATGCAGCTGCTCATCTGGCTGACTACCGGTTTGTATTTTAACAGTCTGATGGATAGCGCTGACAATGTCACCACTGAGCGGCTTGTTCAGCATGAAGGCTATTTACCCGGACGCCAGCTTTACCCTGTTCAGGCAATAGCGGCACCACCGCCGGTGGCCATTTCCCTTGTCTGGGTACTGGGTTCCCCCTATTACCAGTTTGATTACAATCAGCCTCTGCATGATTACTATTTAAAACAACGCCGACTCTTCAACGCCACCACCGGAGTACCCTGGCAAATCAGTCCTGAGCAGATAGCCAAAATAGCCGCGCAGGCCTATTCTGGCCGTGCTACAGGCAGTAAGCCGGTGCTAATCAGCCCGCCCATTGACGATCTGCCGCGCCAGCAAAACCCTTTATGGCAGGTTCGCTTTGCGGATGAATACAGCACGGCAATTTATTTAGATGCATTAACCGGCCACGTTATTAAGCACACCAATGATCGACAGCGCTTTGATGACCTGATGTTTACCTTACATTTTATGGACTATTCGGGCAGCGGTTTTTTTAATCATCCGCTGATCATCGTCTTTGCCACTGCCACCTGCCTGTTATCATTAAGTGGCGGCTACCTGTTGATTTTTGGTTCGCGCCAACGGCCGGCTGCACAGTCGGCAACGCCCGTAACGCTAACTATTAACTTTGCATCCACTGCAGAGCCTGCCAGACTTGAGGTTCGACCAACCGACACCGTATTTAATGCCCTCAGCAAGCATAATATTGAGCTGCCCTCAGAATGTGGCGGGGCCGGCACCTGCGGGAAGTGCCGCGTACAATGCAGCGCTGATACTCCGGTAAATGACGTTGAACACTATCACCTCAGCGAGCAACAACTCGCCAGCGGGATCCGCCTGGGCTGTCAGCAACTAACGGGAACATGTCAACAACTCCAACTACCCTACCGTTAATCCGCAAGGGAACCGGCCACCATCCGGTGCGACAATATGCCGCATTGGCTAACCCCCTGTTTTCGCTATTATTACCTGACTTAAATCAGGCGAATAACAACCAATAACACCCGCGCCTGACACTAATACTCAGGAGCAACAATGACACACCCCTTGCCTGTTAGGTGGCGGCCTTGCCAGCTTGCCATCGCGATTGGACTGGCTTTCAGTTCACTCTCTGTACCGATTTACGCCAGCCCCCAGTCTGATGATGAGGCTATAGAACATATTACTGTGGAAGGCAGTATCGGACAGTCACTCGCCGCGCATACTGCGGTGCTAAATGAAGCTGATATTAACCGTAAAGGCGCTGCCAGTGCCGACACGGCCAGCCTGTTGCGGGGCATAGCCGGCGTGCATTTAAATGCCACCGGCGGATTATCCAGCCTGCCGGCGATACACGGTCTGGCTGATGACCGTCTGCGGGTCAAGGTTAATGGTATGGATCTTATTTCTTCCTGCCCCAATCACATGAACCCGCCGCTTTCCTACCTGGCACCAAATGATGTGGGCACATTAACGGTATATGCCGGATTATCGCCAGTCAGTGTTGGCGGCGATAGTCTCGGCGGGTCGATTATCGCCGAGTCACTGCCAGCGGAATTTCTCACCCGTGCCGGAGCGGAAGTTTCCGGCGAGGTCGGCAGCTTTTATCGCAGCAACAACAATGCTCGCGGCGCAAACCTTAAGGTCAGTTATCTCACCGACACCACTATGCTGAGCTATTCCGGGAACTGGAGCAAGGCCGACAATTATACCGCCGCTGAAACGTTTAAAACGCTGGCGGCTACCGGACGTCCGGAACATCAGCTTGCTCTGGATGAAGTGGGTTCATCGGCCTATGAAACGCAAAATCATTCTCTGCGTTTAGCCTGGCAACTTAACCAGCATAACAGCATTGATGCGAGGCTGAATTATCAGGACATGCCCCAACAGCTCTACCCCAATCAACGCATGGACTTACTCGATAATGAACAAATCAATCTCAATCTGGCCTGGCACCGCGAAACCGACTGGGGGCAGCTAACCACTCGTTTTTACCATGAAAAAGTCGACCACATGATGGACTTTGGTCCGGATAAACAGTACTGGTATGGCAGCAACGCAATGATGGGCATGCCATGCACGCCAATTCGTTTTATGGGCGATCCCCAAGGCACATGTGCTGCCGGTATGCCCATGTACAGTGAATCAGACAACAATGGCCTGACTGTAAAGGCCGATTACTATCTGGCCGCTCACGATGTACTGAGAATTGGCCTTGAGCTGCAGCAGTATGCACTGGACGACTACTGGACGCCCTCTGGCGGCGGCATGGGCCCTGGCACATTTTTAAACATTAATAATGGCCAGCGTGATCGCATTGCAATTTTTGCCGAGCGTGAGCACGCTAGCAGTGCAAACTGGCTGCTAATGTACGGCGTGCGCTATGAAAATGTAGCCATGCAAACCGGCGAGGTTGAAGGATATGCCACCGGGGCCAGTGCGCCGGGCATGCAAATGATGCAGGCCACAGCCTTTAATAATGGTTCGCGCAGTAGTAGCGACAACAATGTTGATGTCACCCTTGTGGCACGCTACCAGGCCAATGACAGGCTTAATATTGAGTTTGGTTACGCACACAAGGTGCGATCAGCCAATTTATACGAAAAGTACACCTGGTCTTCCTGGATGATGGCAGCCGGTATGAACAACCTGGTTGGCGACGGCAATGGATATGTGGGCAATGCCAGCCTGGAACCGGAACAAGCCAATACTGTTTCGGCGAGTATGAGTTGGCAGGATGAACAACATAATTCACTAACGGTTACCAGTTACTTTACTTATATCACAGACTATATTGATGCTGTAGCGGCCAATTCGATGTGGCAGCCGAATCAATTTAACGTACTGCGCTACGAAAACCAATCAGCCCGGATTTATGGTACCAACGTGAGTGGCACCTGGCATATAAGTCACGGTAAAAGTGGCCACTGGCAACTCGCTGGTAGTGTGAGTGCCACCAGCGCAGAAAATAAAGATACCGGCTCAGGTTTGTATCAGGTGATCCCGGTCCAGGGTAGCTTAACGTTATCGCACCAATTTGATGGCTGGCACAGCAGTCTGGAATGGGTACTGGCAAGCCGTAAAGAAAAAGTCTCTGACATCCGCAATGAAATAGAAACTGCAGGCTATGGGTTACTGAATCTGCAGGTGAGTCATCAATGGCAGTCATTCAGAATCGATGCCGGCGTTGAAAACCTGCTTGATAAGTTTTATTTCAACCCGACCGGCGGCGCCTACACCGGTCAGGGAATGACGATGTCGCTTAACGGAATTCCATACGGAATTGCGGTGCCTGGCATGGGGCGCGCCGTTTATGCCGGCGTTCAGTGGCAGTTTTAAAGGCTTGAAAAGAGGTGTGGCAGCTTGGCTCACTTGTTGTTGCGGACAGTGAATGCCACACCTTTTCTTTTTTTACTCTGTTGCGCCCGGTCAACCCCTCCTTCCAAAACTCCGGTATACTCACCCCAATGATTTAAACAGGTGCTGACATGTTACTGCTGTTGTTTTTGCTGATTTTCGGCCGAAGTCGGATTCCCACAGGTATTACTTTGTTGCTGGCGTTACTGGAGATTGGCCTGGTCAATCTTTCCATTGCCCTGAACGGGGCCGCAAGCAATCCTTTCAGCAGTATTTTGCTGGTACCCCTGGTGTTAAGCCTGATGCTGCTGCCCTTTAAGGCGGGCTTTGTGGTACTGGCCATCAGTATTCTGGGCCAGGGTCTGCAGCTCATAGTGCCTGCCACCGGCCACCACTCAGCAATGATGCAAAACCATGCCCAGGGAATGGTGCTTAGCTTTATATTAACCAGTTTGCTGGTTACCACAGTGATCTTCTATTTCCGCTTACAACTGGGCGCCAAAACGGCGGCCATACAGCAACTTCGGGAACGACAGCTAAGGGACGAACAATTGCTGGCTATTGGAACCGCTGCGGCCCAACTGACCCACGATGCTGCCACGCCAGTGCAGACCATGCGGTTGATTCTGGAAGAGCTCGCCGACAGCCGCGATATCGGTCTTGTCAGCGAACTGGAAAGTCAGTTTTCGCAATTAGAAATGCTGCTGAAGGACTGGCGTGATGTGGCCGACGACGTACGCGAAGCCCGCACCACTGAGTTTCCCCCCCAGGAGTTAATTCGTGCCATTCGCCATTTACTTATCCTGGCCCGTCCGGAAGCGCAGATAAACTGGCCGGTGAAAGCGCTGCTGAACGGTCGGATTCAGGCCGACCGTACCCTCGTACCAGCCCTTGCCAATATAGTCATCAACGCCTGTGACGCAGCCAAAGGCGAGGCTGTAGGTGTTAGCACAGAAACTGATCGGTCTGTTTGTCGGATAACCGTGACTAACCCAATGAGCAACGACTCCACATTGCCTAAAGAGCCCTTGGGCTCCCGCTTTGTGCGCAGTGAATCGGGCTTTGGCATCGGCGCTGTGCTGTCTAACGCCACCATCGAGAAATACGGCGGTACCGTATGTTGGGAAAGCAGTAAAAACCAGGTCACCACGGTGATAGCCCTGCCGCTGCTAGACGAAAGAGAACAGGCTGTTGACTAAACCTCTGATCATTGTTGATGATGACACCCGCCTGACAACGGTTCTGGCCCGCCGCTTTGCCGCAACTGGCAAGTATTCGGTTACAACTTATGCTCAGGCCAGTGAAGCGCTTAAGGCGCCGGCCTGTAGCTGCTACGCCATCTTACTCGACATGATGATGGGCGACGAACTCGGCCTTGAGTTTATTGCCGCGCTGAAAGCACACTATCAACCCGAACACCTGATAATCATGACCGGCTATGCCAGTATTGCTACCACGGTAACCGCCCTGAAAAGAGGCGCCACGGATTATCTCGCCAAACCGGCCAGCTTTAATGAACTTATCAGTAAACTCGAGGGACAACCTGTTGCTGAAACCGCTGAACATAAACCGCTGACAGCGGCTCAGGCAGAGTGGGAACACATTCAGCGAATGCTTGGCGAACATGACGGTAATATATCCAGAACGGCAGAAGCGTTAGGCATGCACAGACGCAGTCTGCAACGCAAACTGCAAAAACACTCGCCGACAAAAAAATAAGCCCCGGCAAAGCCGGGGCTGCAGACTGACTAAACAGCCTGTGGGGTATAAACGGTAATCCGTGTTACCAACACCCCGATAAGAGCCCCTTTTGGCAGGGGCTACAGCTCACAGAGGGAACATCTGCAATCAGTTTTTGCTCAGCAAATCACGTTGTTTGGCCAGTTGCAGGTTTTGCGAGACAATACGCTGCTTGGTTTTTCTTTCATTGGCCAGAGTTAAGTCGGCAATACAAGCCGGCGTGTTGTCGGCCAGACAATGCATAACAGCACGGTTGTTCAGTGCAAATACGTTATTGCTGCTGGCGTCAACCGCTTCGTCGCAATGTGCCTTGGCACTGTCTAAATCGCCTACTGCAACGTAAGCCACACACAGGTTATTCACCAAAGGTAAACGATTAACGCTAACACTGGTGCGTGCTAAAGTCGCTTTGGTACGCGCAATACCTTTAGAAAACTCACCTTGTTCAATTTCACGCACGCCATTAACATCACGCATACTGGTTTTTAATTGAAACGACTCAGCGGTTACCTGACTGGTTGCCATGGCACCACCAGCAAATGTACAGCATAAAGCAACGAGCAACGGCTTTTTCATACGGTTAATGAAAGACATAGTTATTTCCTCAACACAACGAACAGTTAATTTGTTAGCCTTATCCACTGTCGACGCGCAGAAACTGCTTGTTAACCGAAAGGCCACTACTTGTTTAAATTTCGGTTGAGTATGTAACACGACTCACCAAGTCGCCTGATGAACTTCAAATTAAAACCTAAAGAATAACTAATAGAATATTTAATTCTTTATTTATAGTGAGTTACAATAAAACCTAATGAAACTCCGGAGACCTAAGGTTGTCATTTAATCCCCCTCCAGGCAAAGGCTGCTTTACCATTAACGCCATCGTGGTGGATATTGGCGATCATACCATTCGACAAGGCAAGGAAATTCGGCGAATCGAACCGAAAGCCATGCATGTGCTTTACATTCTTGCCTGTCATCCCAACGACACCGTAGAACGGGGTGAGCTGTTACGCGACGTCTGGAATGGCCGGGTTGTGGTGGAAGAAGCATTAACCCGGATTATTTCACAATTACGCCAGGCACTCGGCGACAGTAAACAAAGGCGGCTGATACAAACAGTGCCGAAAAAAGGCTATCGGTTACGAGGCGAAGTCAACTGGCCAGAAGGTCCTGCCGCCTCTACACCAACACCGAACGAAGCTGAAACGCAAGCCGACGACACTTCCCCACAACCGCTGCCTGAGGCACCTGTTGATACCGCGCAAACATTAGCGCCCACAGAGCAGACTCCAGCAGATAAGGGGTTTTCCCCGGCTCCCAGAATCAGCAAGAAAGCCCTTTTGGCAGCTGCCCTACTATTTTTGGTAATCGCAGTTGTCGTAGTTACCCTGAATAAAACGGTAACCGATGATGCGGCGCTGGCAGACCAACAGCGTATCTCGGTAGCGGTGCTGCCACTCAGACAGCTCAGTAATGATGATGACACGCTCTATTTTGCCGACGGTATTACCGAGGAGCTCACTGACTCACTCACGCAAAATCCCAATCTTGACGTGCCGTCACGCTACTCCACTCTGGCTGTCGCCAGCGCTGATAACAACAGCTTGTCAGATGTGGCCGGCTCGCTGGGCGTGCGCTACCTGGTAGAAGGCAGCGTCAGACGCATTGACGATGAGTTTAAAATTGCCGTGCGTCTGATAGATGCCGGGACCGATCGGGTAGTCTGGTCTGAAAGCTATACCAATACTGCTTCCAGTTTATTTGCCATTCAACAGAATATTGCCCGTCGCCTGAACGAAGCTCTGCTCCCTCAGGCCAATGAATCTGTGGTTGCCCAGACCTCATCGCCAGATAACATCGAAGCATACCAATATTACCTGCGCGGTAATTACTGGCTTATGAATGGCAAAACCAGCGAGTGGATTTACAAGTCGGAAGCCGCCTTGCAACAGGCTGTGGAACTGGCGCCCGATTTTGCCGCCGCTCATGGCAAACTGGCTTATCTGTATGCCCGGCATGATTTCCATGATGCGTTTATGCCCCGTGAAGAAGCCTTACAAAAGGCCGAAGCGGCAATTACAACGGCATTACGTAATAACCCCAACGAAACTAACGCATTGCTGGCAAGCGTGATCATAGCAACCTCTGCCGGTCATTTCAGTGAGGCAGAAGCAATTCTGGAGGGGATCCTCAGTCGCCAGCCACAACACGCTACTGCGCTGTATATTTATTCGGAGCTGGAACTGGCTCGCAATCGCTTTGATAAAGCCCTGTCACGGGCTCAACAGGCCTATGACCTCGACCCGCTGTCACCGTGGATTAACGTGAACCTGGCGATTGTTCATTTCTGGCGCAGCAACTACCAGGCCGCACTGGAAGCAGCGCAAAACGCCATCAGCATCGACAGCAATTACACCTGGGCGTATGTGTGGCAGGCAAAAATTTTACACCGTCAGGGGCAATTAGGCGCGGCGATAGGCAGCATGCTGCAATCAGCTGAAATCGATGCAGCCTCGGCAGTGAATTCTGCTTATACCGGCCTGTTATATCTCGAACTGGGAGATGAACCGCAGGCTGAACAGTGGTTTAGGCACACCGCAAGCTTATTGGGTGACACCCCACAGGCAAGATTCTGGCAGGACTTCATTCGATTTACAGAGCCCGGCCAGGGATCAGATGTTGCCCGGCAGCTTATGCTGGAGCAGCCTTTACTCGACAATCGCATATTCAGCCTGTTGCCGCTGCTTTATCAAAACTATATCCAGGCGGGCGATAACGACGCCGCAATCCGTTTTCTGCAAAGCCAGCTTGCCAACACGGCGCCTGAAGTGAATGTGTATAATTATCGGTACTTTGCTGCATTGCAGGCATTAACTGTATTGCCCGGCGACACCCAGCAAGGGTTACACAAACTGGCCGCCATGATTGGCGATAATGCCACGCCCTTGCAGATTTACCCGTTAATGAATAAACAGTCTGTGGCGCCCTACCTGACCGATAAACAAGGGGGCTGGCTCGACTACTACTGGCTGCTCCCCGCAGGCCAAACCGATAGCGAAATGCGCCACAAACTAGAGCAACAGCGCGAGGAAGCCGCCTTACAGCGTGCCGGGCTAACGCCCTAAAAGCCGGGCGGCGGCTTACGATGACCGGTTGCCTGTTCGTAACCGTACGACATCCTTATGAGGGTAGGTTCGGCAAATAGCCGTCCCACGAAGCTGAGCCCCGCAGGTAAGCGCTGGTTCCGGGTGAACCCCATGGGCACTGTGATTGTTGGCAAGCCGGTATGCGGTGCTATATGCTGACTATTATCCCCTTTATGCCCATCGGGATCGGCAATTTCACGGGGCGGAAAACTCCAGGTGGGGTAAATAAGGGCGTCCACACCTGCTTCATCCATGGCTTTTACTACTTGCTCACGAAAATGAATATTGCGGGGGTTGGTATACAAATCGCCGCAATCCTGGTCCTGATTCTCAGGCGTTAGCATATATTCCAGCGACTCCTGTATAGGCACCGAATACAACTGCGCGGCATAGATAGCCTCAAGCGAATCATAAGGTGAGCGCCCGGCAACCGAAGTCAGGTAGTTGTTAACGTCACTGACAAACGTGTTACACCAGTTGTCTTTAATCAGGCTGGCGTAATCGTCAATAGTCACCGTGATCACCTGCGCGCCCTGAGCAACTAAATCAGACAGCGCCTGTTTAAACAGGGCATTAACTTCGTCATCAATGGGCGCCGTCTCGGTGTAATAACGCAATACGCCGATGGTCGCCCCTTGCAAGCCATCTGGCTGCAGTGAAGTCCGGTAGGATTCAGGGCGTTGCCCCTGGCTTCTGGCGGTAATCGGATCGGCTTCATCGTAGCCGGCAATCACATCCAGTACTCGTACGGCATCTTCCACTGTGCGCGCCATCGGGCCGCCAATGTCATTGCGTAAATAGAGAGGAATAATCCCGTCACGACTGGTTAAGCCCATGGTACTGCGGATCCCCACTAACCCATTATGTGAAGACGGCCCGCGAATCGAGTTACCCGTGTCGGTGCCCAAACCGACCATACCAAAATTTGCCGCCACGGCAGCGCCTGTGCCACCGCTGGAGCCGGCTGGCGTGCGTTGTAAATCATATGGGTTTCGGGTCAGGCCACCAACGGAGCTCATGGTCCAACTCGGGCTGAAAGCCCATTCAGCCATATTCGATTTTGCCAGCACAATTGCGCCGGCTTCTTTTAAGCGCGCCACCTGATAGGCATCATCCGGTGGGGTAACGCCTTTCAGTGCCACTGAGCCGCCACTGGTTTGCAGCCCCTCGGTATCGTAATTATCTTTAACGATAATAGGTATGCCGTGGAGTGCACGCAGTCTGCCGGTACGGGCAAACTCCGCATCCAGTGCTCTGGCCTGTGTCAGCGCCTCTGGGTTAACCGTGATAATGGCATTTAAAAAGGCGCTTTGATCCAGTCTGGCTATGCGCTCAAGGTACTGTCTGGTGAGTGTTTCAGCATTCAGTTCCCCGGCCGTCATTGCCGCATGAATATCGGCAATGGTGGCTTCCTTGAGGGTAAATTCGCCAGCCCGGCTTTGTGGCGTTGGCGCCGGATTAACCGTTGTGTTCTGGCAACCGGCAACACACCAGCAAACGATGAGGATTAACGCACCCTTCATGACTTCTCCTTTACCCTTACTGTTTAATAGACCGAACGTTTACCGGTTTGTGGCACGGGCGTTACCAAATCCGGTTTAAACGACTCGGCCAGTGCGGCCGAGGCATTCAGTAATAAACCGGTGTCGGTACCCACCCCAACAAACATGGCACCAAGCTCGATATAGCGCGATGCCAGTTGTTTATCGCCAATCAGTATGCCCGGTGCTTTGCCGGCCCGGACAATCTTCGCAATACAGGCCTCAATCACTTCCTGTACCTCATCATGCCCCGGATCGCCGAGGTGCCCCATGGAAGCACTTAAATCCGCCGGGCCGATAAAAATACCGTCTACGCCATCGACTTTCAGAATGGCATCAAGATTATCGACCCCGGTTACGGTTTCAATCTGAATCAGTACACAGACCTGGTCGTTGGCTGTCTCCAGGTAATCTTTAGTGCGGTTAAACTGCGAGGCGCGTGCCAACGGGCTGCCAACGCCTCTGATCCCTTCCGGCGGATACCGGGTGGCAGCAACCACCTCTGCCGCCTGTTCAGCGGTATCGACCATGGGTGCCAGAATGGTTTGCACCCCCAAATCGAGAATTTGTTTTATGCGCACTGCATCGGGCCAGGGCGGACGCACTATAGGTACCGCCGGATAAGGCGCAATGGCTTGCAATTGCTCAAGGATGGTACGCAGATCATTGGGCGAATGCTCCGCATCAATTAGCAGCCAGTCAAAGCCTGCACCAGCAAGCAGTTCTGCAGTGTAACTATTGGCCAGTCCCAGCCACAAACCTATTTGTGCTGTGTCTCCGGCGATTGCCTGTTTGAATGTATTTTTCGGGGCAGGCATAGGGTACTCCTGATTGTCAGATCCAGTCTTACGCTGGTTCAATTACAAATAAAGATGATTTGCACGAGGTTCAGGACTTTATCTGTTGTGACAGTATACGGAATTTCAGCATAAAGTTGAGCCTGTTAACAGGCAAACTTTGTGATTTATCGCAACCGCCGTGGGGATTTAGTCACCCGGCAAGGGATTAGCTTTAAACCAGGCGACAGGATCAAGCAGCGCTTCATCGCTCAATTGACTATCAGGCATCACCGGTTGCTTTAATCTGTTCCCCGATGGCCTGACAATATAGCGGCCAGGCGCCAGCATCAGTAACCGGGTATGGGGTAAATAAAAGGGCGTCAGGTTGCCGGTTTGATTCGCAAAGCCGCCAGTAGGCTCACCAATAAGTTTGCCCAGTTGATTATCCTGAATGGTGGTGGCAAATAAAATAGACGCCGAATAACTCATGCGATCGATTAACACCCACACGTCACCTTTGAATTGCCTTGTGGGCTCAACCGGTTCAATCATGCCATCGGCCTCAACACTGAGTTCAATAACCTCACCTGGCTCCCCCCGGCAACCAAACCAGCCGTTTGTGTCGCGATTGAGTTTTTCTATAGCAACCGAAGCCTGTGGTACCGGTTTGTCGGTGAGGTACTGAATAATCTGAGCACCGGCATCTGACTGCCCCCCGGTATTGCCACGAATATCGATGATCAGCGTTTGAGCCTGCTGTTGGTGTATCTGTGCAAACGCCTTTTCAATAAAGCTATCGTAGGCGTCTTGTTCAGTATCAACATCAAATGAGTCAACCCTCAGATAAGCCACCTGCGGCGCGATAAATTCGAGCGCGTTATCGCCCTGCCCTTTACCGGCCCGTTGCCACTCATCGCCGTTCACTATCGACAGGTCTGTGACCACACCGTTATGCGCCAACGTCAGTTGCATATCGCCTTGCACATCAAAAACGGCAAATAACCAGTAATGAAAAAGCAGTGACAGCATACTTTCGCGTAAAGCCGGCGACTCTCCGTGACTGAGCGGCGTTAAGCGAGCAATGATGTCAGTTGCGGAATGTCCGTTTATAGCCAGGATGTCGCTGCCTGCAGCCAGTAATGTGTCATCGCTCTGACGCTGGTAGGAACGGGCCAGGCGGATTTTACCTTCCCGCACGGTAACCCCAAACGGAAAAGTCTGGATGCCGGCCTCCTCAGCAAAGCTGAATTCAGCCAGCAGTGGAAACAATATGGAATGACCATCGTTAAAAAACGGGGTCAGCTGAGCAAGCTCATAAAAGGCCTGTTGGCGGTTCATGCCATTTTTCAGCACTGCTCTGATACGCTCCACCTGACCGGTGAACTTATCCTCGTCCACGTACTGTTCAAATGCCGGGTGACGGTCGGTCATTGTGGCTACCAGATAATCCAGATCTGCCTGTAACTGTTGTTCAGTGAAAGTTTGCTCAACAAAGCGTTTATCCACATCCGGGTGGATCCAGTCTTTCATGCCGCCACACCCCACCAAACTGCAAAGGGCTACCAGTAAAATACCTGTTCTCATTGCTAAAATGTCCCATTATTGAGTAATGCGATAAACCGTAACAAAGCAAACTTCAAGAAAAGGTCAAGATTGCAAAAACACTTGGGTAATCTCTTGTTTTACCCTGGTCTCTGTGCGATTTTTCAGGTTATTCGTAATTGCTACTGGTGTGGGCATGAAACAGTTTTTGCACATATTGCTAATAGAAGACGACCCGGTACTGGCCACCCAACTTGAAGGGTTCCTGAGCGACGCCGGACACATTGTTGATTTGGCCCCCACCGGTAAGGACGGCCTCCGGCTGGTCGCCAACCATTGCTATGATGTGGTGATACTGGATTTATCCCTGCCTGACACAGACGGCATGGAGCTATGTCAGCATATCAAGCAGAACGGCGAGTCCATCCTACCGGTACTGATGCTCACCGCCCGCACTGCCCTGAGCGACAAACTCGCCGGGTTTGCCGCCGGTACCGATGATTATGTGACTAAACCTTATCAGCCTGATGAGGTACTGGTAAGGTGCTTATCACTGGCCAGACGCCGCGATCTGCATCAGGCCAAAGCGCTGGTGATTGGCGAAATGGCGATTGATTTAGTCACCAATACCGTCAGTCGCCAGCAACAGGTATTACACCTGTCGGCGACCGATAAAGCGATCCTGATTGCACTGGCCAAAGCCCATCCTATGCCCCTTGGTCGACTGGCACTTATCGAACGGGTGTGGGGCAACGATATTCACAACAGCGATGTGTTGAAATCACACATCTATACAATCCGCCAGCAACTCGACAAGCCCTTTGAATTTCCCATGTTGAAAACCATTCACGGAGTAGGATTTGGCCTGCAGGAGTCAGCATGAAACAGATTGGCCAGCAAATAAAACGGCTGTTTTTGCTCTATACCCTTATTCTGTTGAGTTTTTTTGCCGGATTCACGCAGCTGTATGGCTATCTGATAGAAGATAACGTCATCAATCAACAGATAAGAAACGAGGCCAGATACCTCCAGGACCATTATCACCAGACAGGTACTCTTCTTTCCCCGCGCTATCCGTGGATGAAAATTATTCATCGCTGGCAACAACTGCCGCAAACGGTGCAGGAGCAACATCGTCAGGAGCCTGAACGAATCGAATTTAACACTGAGGCTGGCAACATTCATATCGTCGGGCTAAGCGTTGCCCCACAACAGGCACTGCTTTACGCAGAGGTAGACGCCTTTACCGCGACCAATAAAGTATGGCCATTAAATGTGGCAGGCGTGGCTTTGCTTGGCACCGCGATTTTCGCCCTGTGCTCAGTGGTTCTGATGCGCAGCATTGGCAAAATTATTGCGCCCCTGAACCGTTTGCGGCATCGGGTAGAGAGCGATTCGCCACAATTGCTATTTCCCAGCGGCTTTACCGCCAGTCTGCCCGATAACGAGGTGGGCTTTTTAGCCCGGGCCATAGAAAAACAATGGCACAAACTCACCAGCCTCCTTGAACGGGAAAGCCAGTTCACGCGGGATATCAGCCACGAGTTAAGAACACCGGTGAGTATATTGCAAAATACGCTCAATCAAGCCGGCCCCATGTCGCCGAGTGACCAAAAGCAGGCTCGCAACCAGTTAGATAAACTCACCAAAACACTCGATGTACTGACCGCCCTGGCCCGCGACGAAAGTCAGCTCAGGCGCCCGCTAAACGTTCTGAGCCTGTTAGAAAACGTTACCATGACCCTGTCGCTGAGCGGCTTACGCCCGGACTTCGAGCTAGTTGTTAATGTGCCTGAAGATTATCAGGTGGTAGCCAATGAAACCCTGCTGTATCTGCTGTTTCGCAACCTTATTGAAAATGCTCATTACCATGGCAGTGAGAATACTCTGCGGATCGCAATCCGGAAGCAGTCTCTGCAGTTTAGTAATCAGAATAACCCGTCAACCGGGGGCCAACAGGAAACCAGTGTTAGCCCGTTAGGGATTGGCCAGGGCCTGTTTCTGGCCCGTCGCATTGTGGATTTTCATCACGGAACCCTTACCGCGCAAACGTTGGTTGAGCACAACAATAAGTACTTTACCGTAGGCATTACTCTGCCCCTTCCCGCCCCTCATGCGCCGGTATCATGTTAAAATACGCGCCCGCTCCCTCTCGCTGTATACGCTTAAATTAACGACAGGCCTCCTTTAAAAACCGAAGTAAGCCGGTAAGATGAGAAGACTGGTTTTTTCGGCCTGCCAGCGTCAGGCTGACAGGCAACAACAGGTAAGGATAGGTTGTATGGATTTAGGACTAAAAGGTAAGCATGCGATTGTGTGCGCTTCAAGCCGCGGTTTGGGCCGGGCCTGCGCTCAGGCACTGGCAGAAGCCGGCGTTAATCTGGTAATCAATGGTTTAAATGCAGAGCGACTGGCTACTGTAGCGGCTGAAATCAGTGACGCAACCGGCGTCACAGTCACGCCGGTTGCCTGTGACGTCAGTACACCGGAAGGACAGGCCAAACTGCTGGCGGCCTGCCCGGCACCAGATATTCTGGTCAATAATAATGGCGGACCACCACTGAAAGATTTTCGCCAACTGGACAACGATGCCATGGTAGATGGCATTAACATGAATATGCTCACTCCTATTAACCTGGTTCAACAGGTACTGGACGGCATGGTGGAGCGTGGTTTCGGCCGTATTATTAACATTACGTCGATGACGGTCAAAATGCCGGTAGCCGGACTGGATCTCTCCAGCGGTGCCCGCGCCGGATTAACCGCGTTTCTGGCTGGCATCGCCCGCACAGTGGCCCACAAAAATGTAACCATTAATAATATCTTACCGGGTTATTTTGCCACCGACCGACTCGACGGCGTATTAAATGCAGGAATGGCCCGTACCGGTAATGATAAAGACACCGTGGCTAAGGAGCTGGCGGCGAAAGTACCGGCCAATCGCTTTGGCGATCCCAGCGAATTTGGCAACACCTGTGCTTTTCTGGCCAGTCAGTACGGAGGGTATATCACCGGGCAAAACATCTTGCTTGATGGCGGCTTAAACCCCAGCGCGTTTTAACCGCTCACAAAAAAGGGCACGCTTAGTGCCCTCTTACTGTTCATCGCGACCTTTCGAGCCACTCCGTTTGCTCAGTATGCGCTTCAACCTCTTCCCGCTGTAGCCAGAGCGTGCGATATTCATCGTTAGCCAGTAATTCAAGCTGATCAGAATAATGGGTCGATTCGACCTGGCGGGAATTACCATAAGCCATAATACCCTTCGCCTTTATCGGCGTTGAGAACTCCACCATGGAAACCCAGGTTTCACCGTGGCGCGGTTCACGAATCCCATCGCCATCCGGATCCCACCAGGTGATCACATTAAATGCGCCAAGATTCCCGTAGCCTCCATGACCGGGCACATCCATATCGCGAATGATAAACCGTGAGACATCGCCAAACCGCGGGTCCATCCGGCCATAGGTTGCAATGGTAATTTCGGCGGCCTTTTTAAGCATGGCGACGGCAGCTTGAGGATCCTTTAAGCCGTATGGTGTTGAAAGCGGTGACTCTGCCTGCCACGGCACTGCATAGTTAGATTGATCCGAAAATCCAGAGCGCTTGCCAGCAAACAATTCTGCCCAGTTCTCAAATAAAATCCCGGCACGGTTATCCACACCAAACTGCCTGTCCCAGGCTTTAAGCACTTGCGCTGCCTGTTGCACCATTTCGTCGTTACTTTCAGCGGCCGCGGCTAGAAGGTCGTCCAGCACGCGTTCGGTCATCAGTGCATAAGTAGAGATTTTTATTTTCTCAAACTGCTCGAAACTTAACTTACCGCTTTCAGCCATCATTTTAACCGCGTTTTGCGCCCGGAAAGACATTGGCCCTTCTACTGCTACGTAAGGTGGAAAATCATTGTAACCATAAACGGCAGGATACGTGGCCAGCCACGGCGGATCGTTAGCATTTTGTACAAAGCCACTTTCGGGGTTAATGACTTTAGGCAGATCCGCGTAATCATGGACTTCGTTCCACACATACTCAGAACTATCACCAGGCACCAACCCAGTCCAGAAAGCCAGGTCGCCCTGTTCGTGTTTGGGCAGAATGCCATTGTAAAGATACTGAATATTGCCTTCTTTATCGGCGTAGGTAATGTTAAACGTTGGCACCTGTAGTCTTTCCATTACCGTAGTAAATTCAGCGAAGCTTGTTGCCTGCAACATATCAAAATACTGTTGCAGCATACCCGGTCGGTCCAGCCCTGCAACGCGCAATGCTACTGTTTCACCATCTTGCCTTTCAAACACCGCCCCGTGAACTGACTTTCTCACAGCCAGTGTTTTTTCTTTAAGCGTGCCGTTTTTCTGTAATACCTGGTACGTCTTTTCGGTAGTCTCAAATGGCAACACCTCGCCATCGAAGAGGTAGCCATCTTCTTTAAGGGTAAGATGGTAAGTGGTGGCACCTGGGATACGGTTTACGGTGTTGGAAATACCCATGCGCTGGTTAAAGGCAAACCGAATTACCGGCAGGCCCACCTGAGTGGCACCGTACATTTCAAAACCAGGACCGCTCAAATGGGCTTCATAATAGGTAAAGAAGCCGGTTGCCCAGGGAAGATGCGGATTTTGCAGCAATAACGTGTTACCGCTGGCAGACTTAGCAGGCGCCACGGCATAAGTATTTGAGCCAGCCTTAAGCGACGGTGCACGCTCGCCAATCACCCGGGAAGGCGAGGCAACATAAATAAAGTTCATCAGCCGGTGGGCATGGGTCACCACATCAACACCAGATACCGGTAATACTTTTAATACTTGCGGATCCAGGGTTTCAGGGTACTTCTTCGCGTAATCGTTAATACCGGCCGCAAAAGCATCGAGGTTTTTCTTAAACGCCTCCGTTTGCTGCTGGTACCACTGTTGCCCTCTTTCAGGGACGTCATTACCGAGTAGCCACAAATCGGTTTGTTCATACTCTTCACCCCAGTATTCGGCGCCTCTTGCCCGGGCCTGGCCGTAAAGCCTCAGGACAATGTCACCCTGACTCTTTGCCTGGGCCCAGCCAAAACCGTAAAACAAATCATCAGCAGTCCCGCTATAAATATGCGGCACACCAAAAGTGTCCCAACGAATTTCGATATCCTTAGATGTACCGGTATCAGGGGGAGATTTAGGAGCGTTATCACAGGCGGTAATAACAAGCGTCAGGATAGCAAGCACAGCAATACGCCAGTCCCTGCAGCGCTGAGTAACGGCTAACATGTTCATAAGAATTCCAACTTCTTCGCCGGTTAAGGCGCTCTCTGTCCGGGGCAAACGGCCAAAGGTATAGGGTAATGCGTCCTGAAGCTTTTTTAGCATGCCGTGTCCGGCGTATCGGTGCAACCAGAGAGAGATTTTAATTGGACAAAACAGCAGGTTATTACGATAAAAGGAGGCCTTATGACCTCCTTTAAACGTGCATATTAGTTCGTTGCGGGGATTAAATTACGATTTCGCATCTGCACATAACTGAGCGCCCACATTACGAAGCCGCCCACAAACAACATTGCCGAGGCGTAGCCAGTTTCATTAAAGGTAGCGCCTGACGCCAACAGCGCGCCGCCTACCCATGGGCCGATGGCATTAGCGGTATTAAAGGCACACTGCACCAGCGCGCCTATCATGGCATGACCGGTGGGCGACACATCCAGCAGCATAGACTGTATCACCGCAGCCAGACCAACACTGGCACCAAGCAGGAATACCGTGACATACAACCACCAGATATTGCCCGCAGCAAATACGTACATGATAGCAATGGCAACGCTGCATAACAGGGCGATACCCGTTGTGGCCAACGGCGAATGATCGGCCAGTTTACTGATCACCAGATTACCAATGGTAGTGCCGATACCAAACATCATCATGGCAATAGAAATGGTCACTTCCGGCGTTTCGGTAACATTAATGATGGTATCTGCCAGATAGGTATAAATACAGAATACGCCGCCAAAGCCCACAAAAATGATGCCGGAAATCGACCATACCAACTTGTTTTTCAATACCCCGAACTCTTCCCTCAACCGGGTTGGATTGGTTACCGGACTGCTGGGCACCAGACGGTAAATCAAAAACATAGTAATGAATGCCAGCACCGCAACAATAGCCATACACACCCGCCAGCTCATATTCTGGCCAACTAGGGTCGCCATGGGAACCCCCACAATAGTGGCAATAGTCAGACCGGCAAACACTTTCGACATGTATGTCGCCCGCTTACCTTTAGGTGCCATGCCCGATGCCACCAACAAAGCGGTACCAAAATACGCACCATGGGGTAATCCGGATAATACCCGGTAGACCACCAGCTCCGTTAACGAAGACGCAATTGCACTTAAGCCATTACCCAACAAAATCATCGCCGTAAACACAATCAACGCAGTGCGGCGATTGGTTTTATTGGTAAGCAGCATAAACAGAGGCGCACCAATGACCACGCCAATGGCATAGGCACTGATAACGTTACCTGCCAGCGAGGGTGTTACGCTGAATGATTCAGCGATTAAGGGCAGCATGGACATCGCCGAAAACTCGGTTAGTCCCAGAACAAACGTTCCCAGCGCCATAGCCAGAATAGGCCAGACCGCTGCGCCCTGATTATATTGTGGTGCAGACATAAACAACCTTAAACACATGACCGAAGTCACTTAAATAAAATGAGACAGCGTCCGTTTAAACTGGTGTTGCAAACGTGACAGCATAAACGAATTAAAACGCGAATGTATTTGTAGGGAAAAGGACCAAACGGGATCGCTTACACTTTTGCGTTAACGTCTCCGGAAAGGACAACTGCTTTATTTTTGTTTGATACCCGTCATTATACGTTATGTATGCAAAGTAATTCTATGCTTTAAACAGGTAACTTATGCCAATTTTAACTTGATTCACCATGCCCGTGCAGGCGTTTACACAGCCGTTTCTTTTCGTTTCCAATTCTTTGATAAGTTTAACAATCAACAGCGGGAGTATTGGTTGTGGTAAGACTTGTATAATGCCTGTAAAACCCTCATTAATAGCCTGAATTAATTGTTTGCCGGATCCTGAATGTCTACTCAACCAAGCTCGAGTCGTATCCTGCTTTTATTTGCTCACCCTTCACAGGCGAGATCAGAGGTCAACAGTGTTTTGTTCAACAGCGCGAAACAGCTCGACGCCGTCACTGCAGTGGATCTGTACGCCCAGTACCCGGATTTCAATATTAATATTGAACGAGAGCAGCAGCGGTTACTCAGTCACGACATCATCATCTTTCAGTTCCCGGTATACTGGTATTCAACTCCTGCTCTGTTAAAAGAATGGCAGGATTTAGTCCTCGAATACGGTTTTGCGTATGGCAAGGGCGGCGATGCCCTGAAAGGTAAATTGTTTTTTTGTGCCGTTTCAGCTGGCGGCCGCGAAGAAGCTTATCAAACCGACGGATTTAATCATTTTACCCTGCGCCAGTTACTCCAGCCGCTGGAGCAAATGGCCAGTATTACCCAGTTAACGTATTTAGCACCCTTTGCCCTGTTTGGCTCTCGCACTGCAAAAGAAGAACACCGAATCACCCGCCACTCAGCATTGTGGACAGCGCTGCTTGAAGCATTGGCAAAAGGAGAACTGGATATCGCTAAAGCCCGACAGCTTGAAAACATGACCAGCTATTTTAACGAGCAGGAGCTCAACCAATGACCGGCTATTTTTTACAGGCGTTTATCTATTTGCTGGCGGCGGTTGTGGCGGTCCCGGTGGCTAAGCGACTGGGTTTAGGGTCGGTGCTGGGTTATTTAATTGCCGGCCTACTGATTGGTCCGGTATTAGGGCTGGTAGGTGAAGAAACCAATACTATTCAGCACTTTGCCGAATTTGGCGTGGTCATGATGCTCTTTTTAGTCGGCATGGAGCTCGAACCTAAAGCCTTATGGAATATGAAGCTGCGCTTACTGGGGCTTGGTGGATTACAGCTGTTACTTACGGCTGCGGTGATCACCGGCATTGCGATCAGCGCCGGATTAAGCTGGCAGGTTGCACTCACTATTGGTCTGATCTTTGCGCTCTCTTCCACGGCTATTGTGCTGCAAACCTTTCAGGAAAAAGGCCTGCAACAAACGGAAGGCGCCAAAGGCGCTTTTTCGATTCTGCTGTTTCAGGATATTGCCGTTATTCCTATGCTGGCGCTGATCCCACTTCTTGCATTACCGGAACTGGCCAGTGCCATTAATCAGGTAGCCGATCAGAACGCCGGACACGGTGATAATCTGGTCGATGGCCTGCCCGGCTGGTTATACGGGCTGGTGATTATCGCTTCCATTGCCTTTGTAACTATCGGCGGTCATTACCTGAGCCGTCCCCTATTCCGCTTTGTAGCCTCATCGGGGCTGCGCGAAATCTTTACCGCCACCGCCTTAATGCTGGTGATTGGCATCGCCGCATTAATGGGACTGGTGGGATTATCGCCTGCCCTGGGAGCCTTTCTAGCCGGCGTTGTGCTGGCTAACAGTGAATTTCGTCACGAATTGAAAGCCAATATTGAACCCTTTAAGGGACTGCTACTGGGATTGTTCTTTATCACTGTGGGCGCCGGTATTCATTTTGGCACACTCACCGAAAACCTTGGCCTGATCATCAGTATTACACTGGGCGTTATGGTCCTTAAAGCCTTAGTTTTATTACTCATCGCCACCTTGTTTGATCTCAAGGGCTCCAATCGCTGGCTGCTGACGCTAAGCCTGGCGCAGGCCGGTGAATTTGGTTTTGTTTTAATCAGCTTCGCGGCTCAGAACAGTGTGCTTGCCACCGATTTAATTGCCCTGCTACAACTGGTAGTGGCGCTGTCTATGTTTCTCACACCGGGTTTATTTATCTTGTTTGAGCGGGTCATCATGCCGCACTATATGCGGGATAAAAGCAGTCGACAACACGACACGGTAGACGACAAAGGAACAGTGATTATTGCCGGCATCGGCCGGTTTGGTCAGATAGTCAACCGCCTGCTGGTTGCCAATGATTTTAAAACGGTGATTTTGGATATCCGCTCAGAACAGGTCGATTTAATGCGCCAGATAGGCACACAGGCCTACTTTGGCGATGCCTCCAAACCCGGCATGCTCGGCACGGCCGGCATCGACGAAGCAAGCTTAATGGTTATCGCCATTGATGATCGTGAAGCCGCCGTGGAAATGGTGAAATATGTCAAACTGTCTCACCCGCATCTTAATGTGCTGGTCCGCGCTTTTGACCGTGGGCATGGCTATCGGCTGCGTCAGGCTGGTGCCGATTACCTGATTTCTGAAACCTACCACTCGGCGCTGGAAATGGGGGCTCAGGCCCTTCGATTTCTCGGCGTTCATCCGTTTCAGGCGGAGCGTCAAAAGCACGCCTACCGGGATATTGAAGCACAGCAAAGCGATGTGCTTTACGAAGCCTGGAAAGATGATGCCAGTGGCGAAAGGTTTGATAATAACTATCGGGAGTTGTTTATGGAATTACAGCAACTAATCGATGATGCACTCAAATCTGACCTTCATGATAATCACTCCAAGCGACGAGGCTGGACACCACCGCCCAAAGGCTATGCTGAAGAGCAGTTGAAAGACCAGGAAGAGCAGAAAGACTAACTGTTGTTACGGTTGGTCGCCCTGTGATGTCTCGGCAAACATATTTAAATCCCCCAGCATCTGCTTCAGCACTCCGTTTTGCGCAAACTGTATGAGCTTTTCATTAATAGCGCTGAACAGCTCTTCATGACCGGGATGGCAAATCATGGTATCGCGCATGGTGAGTGGCGAGAACTGTTTCGAATAGGGCAATTCACTGATCCCCAGTTCCTCGTAGGCAAACAACACATCCGGGTAAAAAGAAAAAATGTAATCGACCTTTTTATTCATCAGCATCTGCACATTTTCGGTCTCACTGCTGACTTCAAAAACCTCCATCACACGGTCGGCAATGTCCTGCATTTCATCACTCATTGGCGTACCACGCACAATACTGAGCACTGCATGGTTGGGAATATCACTGGCCTGCATTACCGGAGGTTGCTCCTGCCGTGATATCACCCTTACCATGGCTTTATTTAAAGGCATACTGATCAGCACATTTTGTAAATCGAGATTGCTATCCTGTAAATCGAAACTCGTAATGCCTGGCGCGTAACAGGCATATTGTTTATCGACAAATCCCCGTTTAGCCCGCGACATAGGCATCACTATTATCTCAACCTGATCAACTAACCCGCTTTCTGCCAGTGCCCGTTGCAAAATCTCGTAGTAAACGCCCGCCCCTTCATGTTCACCAGGGATATGAAAAAGGCCGGTTAACTGTGCACCCACAATCACTTTTTTGGGGAGCTTTTCGGCTGCCGCCGGTAAGGCTATCAACGGGCTTAACGCGGCAAGAAACATTAAGAAGTATCGCAACAAACTCTCTTCCAACTCTGCTAGTTAATCAACATTCTGCTTTTCAACTTTATGCAGAGGTCTAAATTACTGCAAGGCAATCGACGAAAATATTGCTCATTCTTTAGGGTAATACGGACCTGAAAGGCGGCTTTGCTACAGCGCGCTGACGGATTTGTCGGGGGGTCTGCTGATGCCAGCGTTTGAATGCCCGGGTAAAATTTCCGGCATTGCTAAAACCCAGCCGATAACCCACCTCACTCAATGGCAGATGCCCTGATTCTACCCACAACAGCGCCTGTCGGCAGCGCAATGCGTCAAGGACCTTCTGAAAGTTGCTGCCTCGCTCAGCGAGGCGTCGTTGTAAGGTACGGCAACTGATACCCAGCTTCTCAGCCACCTGGATGAGTGTTAATGAGCCCAATGGCAAATGATTGAGCAATAATGACTCCAGCCGGCCACGCAGGTCAGTACGGTCGAAGCGTGCCAGATAGTCGGCCACCAGCGCATCATTTTGTGCAGCAAGTTCCGGACTGGCGGTTAACAAAGGCTGATGCATCACCGCCTCGCTGAAGACAATCATATCGCACGCCGCATTAAAAAATACCGGGCACTTAAACACCCGCTGCCAGGGAGTGGGATCACGGGGCTGGGGGCGGCTTAACGAAACCTGCAATGGCACCAGGCCAGGCTCAAATATATGACGGGCAGTGAGCATACAGGTTCCCATAAAGGCATCAGTTTCTGCTGCACTCCAGTGCTCAACGGTAAGACCTTTATACAGACTAATATTAACCACATTACTGGCGGCACTCACTTCCAGCGTGCCGTAATCCGCAAACATGCGAAAATTCCGCGCCAGCCGTTCAAAGCCTTCCATCAAAGTATTGCTGGCCCAAATGGCAAATCCTAACGCCTGCCAGGAGGTGGGCCTGACAAACCGGGCAACGGTTAACCCTACCGCTTCATCCTGGGTCAGGCTTTCCACCAGTCGCCACAAGCGGTTTAACTGCGCCAGGGGGTATCGGGTTTCCGGGCGGGCCGCAAGCACCGGGTCTATCCCCACCCGCTTTAACAACGTCTGACCCTCGAGCTCATAAGCCTTCAGCGCCCGACTAATAACCAGTGGCCAACTACCAATAACACTATGAGATTGCTGAGTTAACAGGTCATTCACCGGGCCAGTCTGTGCTGCGTAAACCAAGCCTCTACCTTTTAATTATCTTTATGCGCCATTTGCTAATCCTAACACGCCAACCCCTTGCCTGTTAACATTTTTAAAACAACACTGTAACAACGTACCCTTTCAACACCGGAGCTGTGTGATGCCTGTAAAAATGCTGCAAGGGGCTGACAATGCCCAGTCCTATCCTCTTCTGATCAAACAAATTTTTGCTTCTGCCGGCCGCTTTGAACCCGATAACCAGATAATTTATCGGGGTGAACAATCTTTCAGTTATCGTGACTTTACTCAACGAGTACAGCAGCTGGCTAACGCTCTGAAAGCCGCCGGTGTAGAGGCCGGCGATACCGTCGCCGTGCTGGACTGGGACAGTCATCGTTATCTTGAGTGCTACTTTGCCGTGCCCATGCTGGGCGCTATTCTTCATCACGTTAATATCCGCTTGTCACCGGAACAGGTGGCCTACACCATGAACCACGCAGAAGACAAACTGGTGTTGGTGCATGACGATTTTCTGCCGCTTGCTGATCAACTGGCCGGTCAGCTGGCCACCGTGAAAGGTTACATACGGTTAAGTGACGGCCAAACGCCTCCGGCAACACCTAATATCGCCGTGCTGGGGGAGTATGAATCCTTGTTGGCAGAGCAAAGCGTTGAGTGCGAGTTTGCCGATTTTGATGAGAACAGCATAGCCACCACGTTTTACACCACCGGCACCACCGGTAATCCTAAAGGCGTCTTTTTTAGTCATCGCCAGTTAGTGCTGCATACCCTTAACATGGTTGGCATGCTCGGCAGCTATGAGGGACTGCCACTGCTGCGGTCTAATTCGGTGTACATGCCTATCACGCCAATGTTTCACGTGCATGCCTGGGGCGTACCCTATGCGGCGGTCATGCTCAACTGCACGCAAATTTACCCGGGCCGTTATGAGCCCGACCTGCTGGTTGACCTTATCAGGCAATACAAGGTGGATTTCTCCCACTGCGTACCAACGATTCTGCAAATGTTGCTGGGCTGCGAGAAAGGTAAGGCCACCCGGCTCGATGGCTGGAAAATTCTTATTGGTGGCAGCGCTCTGCCCAAAGGCCTGGCCACTGCTGCCATGCAAAAAGGGGCAGATATTTATTCGGCTTACGGCATGTCCGAAACCTGTCCGCTGCTAACCGTTACTCATTTAAACAAAGCCCAACGGGCGCTCCCTCCCGAGGAGCAGCTCAAATACCGCACGCTCACCGGTGTTGCCTCGAATCTGGTGGATTTGCGTATTGAAGAGCCCAATGGCCAGCCCGTGGCACATAATGGCAGTCATGTAGGTGAAGTCACCGTGCAGACGCCCTGGCTCACTCAGGGGTATCATAAGGAACCGGCTAAACAAGAGGAGCTCTGGGAAGGTGGTCGGCTGCACACGGGAGATGTGGCCTGTATTCACCCTGATGGCTTTGTCGAAATTAAAGATCGCATTAAAGACGTTATTAAAACCGGAGGAGAATGGATTTCCTCTATTGAGCTGGAAGATCTTATCAGCCAGCATCCGGAAGTCGCTGCCGTGGCAGTGGTGGGCATGCCCGATGAAAAGTGGGGAGAACGTCCGCACGCCATGGTAGTTGCCAGCAATGCCACGCTTTCAGCCAGGGATATTCAGCAGCATTTACAGCAGTTTGTTGAAAGCGGCCATATCTCAAAGTGGGCGGTGCCGGAACATATCACCCTGGTGGATGATATTCCCAAAACCTCCGTGGGCAAAATCAATAAAAAGGTCATCCGCGCCACCCTCGCAGGCTGATTTAGCGGCGGGCGCCCTGCCCGCTTTTGCACTTAGCCCGGCTGAGTATACCCGGGGGCAATCGCCAGGTTATCCACATCTCGCAAGGTAAAGCGGTTCTGTAACCATAACTGGTATTCTGCCCCTTCCAACGTCCCTCTTTCGGTACAGTCCACATTCCAGCGGCGCAGCAGGTAGCCCGCCATCGCTGCCCGAACATTAATCAGCAACTGACTGTTTTCCATGCCGTAATCCATTTCTATTGCGGTAGGAAAACTCACGTTTTTCGGATGTGGAACTAATTGCAAAGGGATCATGCGATGCCATTCACTGTCGTATTCAGCCAGTTCGTTGGCGGCAGGAGCCGACTTTAAAGTAACCTTACTGAGTCGGGTTAGCACAAAGTCACGGAAACTCTGGCTTTTACGATCAAAAGCCCGAACATGCCAGCGCAAACCGTTATCCACAATGGCGTGGGGTACCAGTTCCCGCGCCGCCGAGCCGCTCGATAAAGAGGTGTAGATCACGCTCACTGCACGGTTGTTCAGCATAGCCTGTACGAGCCTGGCTACAATAAAAATATCCGGCACATTGAGACTGGATGGCGCTTCAACCGGAAAGTGAATATCGCCAATGGCATCGAAACCGTCAGAAATATCATTAGCCAGTTTAGTCAGCGTACGCTGTGCGTCATGCTCGAATAACGGCTTAAATCGGGTGGTTTGAAAATAGCGCTTTTCCCGGGAATCATATTCCAGGTTTTCCGGTGCCATTTCCTTATACAAATTAAAATCACGGGAGCCTGCCGAGAGCCCCACTTCGAAGCGGTTAATCAGATCCTGACGGTAGATCGCCCCTTTAAACAATAAACAAAAATCGATATAGGCCAAACGCTGGCGCTGGGCGAAACTAATACTGGCTAACACAAATTCGTCCCTGACAAAGACAACTAAAACACCAATATGGTTTATTTTAACTCGGTTGTAAAGCGTTCGGCGTATATTGACACTTAAGGTAAATCTGCCTGGAGTAGTTTGCGATTGTTACCATCGTACTGCCAGTATAAGCGATAGCTTTGCGAAGGACGATCGTACTGTTCGGCATCCAACACCAGATAGCGCGCGACAAAAGTACCATCGGCCAAGCGATGGATAAAATCATAATATTCCAGTTCCTGCCCCGGTGATGACTGGCGATCGACTGTGTAGCTTTTCAGTAAAAACAAGTCGTCAGCACCGACCCTGAAATACTTTCGGTAATTGTCGGCAAACGCATGTGAGTGCTCTTTTTCACGCTCTTCCGGGCCATCCAGAATCAGTGGTGCGGTTTCTGCGTTACCAGTGGTTTTTATTGCGCTTGCTGATGGCAAATAAAAAGGCTCTCTGGCTTCCCTTATGCCGGAAAAAAGTCGTTTGAGCCACAACATACTCTGTATCTCCCTGCCATTACACCTGGGCACTGTAGCGGATGTTCCTGGTCTTTTTTCTATTCTTAAAGATAGACCAGCACATAGCGTTGTAAATAGTGGTCAGGCAAAAATCAGGTAAAGAAAATGCCGGGCCGCACTGACCAGGCCGCCGCTATGCTGATGTCCTTCCGCTCTTAGTATTCTGAGGTCGCGACGAGTAAATGTCTTGCCCCCCTGAATAACCAATTGCGGTTCGGCCAGGGTTTGCGGAAACGTCATTGGGTTATCGGCCAGCAGTAGCATATCAGCCGCAAAGCCCGGTGCGATTTTACCCAAATCATGATCGCGCTTTAAAATAGCCGCCGCATTTACCGTAGCACTTTTGAGTACTTCGTAAGCAGGAATGCCGGCTTTTACCATCAGCAGTGCCTCACGCACCGTGGCCGGTCCGGGCACATCGACTAACGCACCGGCATCAGAACCCAATCCCATAGTTACGCCTTGTGCAAATAACGTCAGCGTCATGGCATTGAGATAATCATCCACCTGCTGGTTATAGTCAGCCAGCGCTGGCGCTGCGTCCAGCCAACGCTTGAATGACGTTTCTTCATACACCAGACGAACAAAGGGATTGATCGCTCCTAAATCCTGACGGTCGAGATACGCCTGTTTTTGCTGGCTTAATAGCGTTAGCTCCTGATTGACCGCCAGCGTGGGGATCAGCGGTACCTGGTGTTCGCGCAAAAAGTCAGCCGCCTCTTGCACCTTTTGTGGGTTTCGCTGCTGCCCTAAAAAACCGTCGAACACTTCTTCCACATGTTCAAAACTGGCCAGCGCTCCATGGGCTTGCAGATTTTCGGCCATCAACTCGTAAGACGGATGCCCGGCAACCGACACATTGAGTTTTCCCGCTTCATCCAGCACCGCCTCATACACATCGGCATGCAACCCTTCGTAAACCTTAATAAAGTCATAACCCTGATTAATGTAATCACGCACGGCCTGACGAGCAATATGCGGATCGTTAACCCGAAAATGCGACAGCGGATCGCCCTGCTCAACACTATTAAAAACAGGCGACGATAATATCAGCCGACTACCAAACCACTCACCACGGTTAAGCTCTTCCCGCCACTTAAGCTGATAGTCATAGCCGCCCATGTTACGCAGCGTGGTAACGCCAGCGGCCAGTGCCGATTTGGCATAACTGCGATCCAGTACATGCACATGTAAATCGATCAGTCCCGGCATAACAAAGCCGCCCTTACCATCGACCTCAGGTAAATCTTGTGGCAGTGGTGCATCGGCAGACTGAACAGCAGTAATCACGCCATCACGCACAATAACAGTGTGATTTTCCTTTACCGAGTCATCTTGCATGCTCAGCACATTGACATGTGACAAAATAAGGCTTTGTGGGCGGAAAAGTTCCAGCGATGTACTGCCGTGTTCATAATGCACATAGGTTGCCAGGGCGGTTACACACAACAGCAAAATGCCGCAGATAAACAATACCGACAAACCAATGGCTTTGATGGGAATAAAGTTAATGCCTGAGGTTTTCATTTGATGCTCCGATTCAATTTAATGGAGCCACTTTGCGCCAGTACCGACATGTGCGCGACCAGAATCAGGATTCTGCACCCGTTTATCGCATTCTGGCCCTCGGTTTATTCTGTACCTGAGGTGCTTAATCCCCCGCCCGTAGCGGCGTAAGATACTGGCCGGGGGTTTTACCGGTATGTTTTTTAAAGACCGCATTAAATGACGATTTAGAACTGAACCCGGCATCCATTGCCATATCGAGCAAAGTTTTATTTGGCGCATTTTTAGCTAATTCAGCTACCCGTTGTATGCGCAACTGGTTAATGTAGTCAGCGAAACTCAGGCCACCACCGGTATTAATCGACCAGGAGATATCTTTCACAGTGAGACCGGTATAGCCGGCAATATCCTGCAAACAAATACGGGGCTGGCAGTACCATTGATGTTCGCGGATCTGGCTGTCCAGCGCCGCAAAAATGGCAGCGGCCTGACTGTCTTCATGGGGCGCAGGCTGCGCATTCGTTTCTTCAACTTCACTGAGTCCGTTAAACAGCGCCGGTTGCCGAACCAGGCCAACAATGGCAATACACAGCACCAGTAAAAACGCGACCTGGTCGAGCAAATACCAGGTACTGCGGAAAGGCTCGGTTGTCACGGCCTGCAAATTCACCCGCACCATGTCCAGGATTAGCAGCACCAGCAGTACCACCAGTGTATTGAACAACCAGTGCAGGGCTTTTCTTTCGGTGTCGGCTTCACGTTCTGCCATCGCAGCGTGGTAACGTTTAAGCCAGATGAGTGCCAGCGCAAAGTAAATCAACTGGCTCACCGCCCCAAGCAGCAACACCCATTGCAGATAGGGCGTAAACGGTAATGCCATCAGCGTGGGTACAAAATGCGTGCTGTCCCTCAAGGTTAAGGGTTGCTCGGGCACCAGTAACACACGTACCATCAGATAAAAGAGCGGGCCCAGGGTCAGGCTAAAAGCCGGTGTAACGTACCAGGCAACCGCACCGACATTAAGTTCTTCATAAAGATTAAAAGCCATCATCACACTCTGTATCAGCAGTGCCATTATCAGGCCATGATAGCGCTGTTCCCCCACCAGCAGGCTTACCCCGAGTAAACCGGTGAACAAGGTTAACAGCTGTATAATATTAACCGGTTGCAGGTAGAATTCAGCTAGCAACACACGTTATCCCTCTCTGGCTTGCTAATGCAATGGTAGTCCTTAAAAGCAGACCACCAGTTTAGCAAAAAAGCGCCAGACAGAGACAACACTTTGTATTTTGTTGTTATACCTGCCCTGGCATGCCAATAAAGCCGGGTAACTGCTTAATGCGATCGATCCAGGCCAGGATATGGGGGTAGTCATCCAGCGAAATGCCACCCTCTGGTGCAATCGCAACATAGGGCATCACTGCACAGTCGGCAATAGTGGGGTGACCCAGTGCAAGCCAGTCGTGCTCAGCCAGGTGATCGTTCAGTAACGTCAGGATAGTATCCGAAATGTCCAGTGCCGTGGGTTTATCAAATTCAAACCCAAACTTATCTACCAGCCGGGCCACGTTCGGGCCATGTTGAATTTCGTTGGCCGCAGTGGATAACCATTGCTGCACTTGTGCCATCTGGCCAGGCTCAGAAGGTAACCAGTTTTCTAAATCATACAAGCGGGCAAGATAAACCAACATGGCCTGGGAATCACGTAACACCACATCACCATGTTCTAACACCGGCAACTGGCCAAACGGGTTTAACGCCAGCATAGCCGAGCTTTTGTGATCACCGGCCATAAAGTCTACCGGCACAATTTCCAGCTCAATATTGGCCAGTGCGGCAAACAGCCGGACTTTATAACAGTTTCCAGACAGCTCAAGATCGTACAATTTCATGCTTCGTCTCCATGTTAAAAGAAGGTTAATTCACTGAGAGTCACCTTAACTTGTCTGTTTTTCGCAAAAAATATGCGATATTTGATTTCTATAAACCGTTTTTCGCACTAATAAGGCCGATATGGACAAATTAAAAGCCATGAGAGTGTTTGTTGAAATTGCCGACATGGGCAGCCTGACTGCTGCGGCAAATCGCCTTGAAACCTCCCTCACGTCGGTGGTACGCACCCTGGCGGCTTTAGAAGATCACCTTAAAGTCCGACTGTTTAACCGCAATACCCGTCAAATCGCCATCACCGATGAAGGGCGCGAATATTATCTGCGCTGCCGCACGATCCTGGCCGAAGTGAATGACGCCGAAAGCATGTTGACAGACCGACAGGCAGAGCCGCTGGGCAAAGTGACGGTGACCGCACCAGTGACCTTTGGTAAACGTCACGTGGTCCCTAAAATAAACACTTATCTGAACCAGTATCAGAAAATGCAGGTGGATTTGGTGTTACTTGACCGCCCGGTGGACATGCTTAGCGAAGGCATTGATATCGCCGTACGTATTGGCCGGATTGGCAATCACGACCTGGTCGCCCGGCAACTGGGAACAATGCGTCACGTGCTGTGTGCCAGTCCGGCATTTTTGGCCACTCAGAGCGCCATTGAACATCCGCAGGACATTACTGGTAATGCCTGTGTACACTTAAGCGTGCTAGATAACCCCGAAGACTGGCATTTTCAGCATGGCATTAAGCTGATGTCGGTCGCTATGCAAAGCCGTTTGATTACTAATCAGGTCGACGCCGCGCTGGACGCCTGTATTGCCGGTGTGGGGTATTGCCGTTTTTTACATTATCAGGTGAGTGAGGCCGTGAAGCGTGGCGATTTACAGATTTTATTACCCGACTACGAACCTCATCCGCTGCCAGTACACTTGCTTTATGCACCGGTAAAACTGCAAACCAAACGCCTGCGCTCTATGACTGACTGGCTTACTCAGTCGTTACAGCAGGATCTCACGGCTATCTCACAGGGAGGCCAGCCATGACCCAACCAGCCGACTCGCTCCTGGCAGAGATTCGAAGCTGTACATTGTGCGCCGGTAACCTGCCCTATCCACCACGGCCAATTGTGCAAATTGAAGCGCAGGCACGCATCTTGATTATTGGCCAGGCTCCGGGGGTCAAAGCACACGACAGCGCCAAACCCTGGAATGACAGCAGTGGCGACAAGTTACGCCATTGGCTGGGAGTTAACCGGGAGCAGTTTTACTCGCCGGCTTTTACCCACCTGCCCATGGCATTTTGTTTTCCTGGTTATAAAAACGGCGCCGACGCGCCGCCCCCCAAAATTTGCGCCCAAACCTGGCATGCCAGAGTGCAGGCACTGTTACACCCGGCCCTGACGCTATACATTGGCCGTTATTCCCAGCAGTATTATCTGCCCGGGCACAAAACCCTCACCGAGGCAGTCAGGAGCACCACACAAACACCGGGTAAGGCTTTTGCATTGCCTCACCCATCGGGTCGGAATAACCGCTGGCAGGCCCGCAATCCGTGGTTCGAGGCTCATTCGCTTGAAGTATTGCGCCAGCGTGTCAGGGCGGTGCTAGGGTAAGCTAACGACCGGTCTTCCATACTCGCTTATTGAAGCACTTCAAGCGCGGTTTCGATGGCCGAATCCACGCCCCCAGTGCGATCAGACTGGGGGAAAAAAGGCACTTCAACATCTACCGGCACGCCAACGCCTTCGTACCAAACATCATCCGGTGACAGATACACTTCGTTGGATAGCCCCAGCTCGTGCTCGCCTGGCAAAACCCACTGCAGAATGTCAGAGAAAATACCGTGGGTAGGTTCACCAATGAGTGTGACATGAGGCAACTGCTGCATCGATAAACTAAACGTCTCGGCAGCTGACGCCGTATCGTTACTTACCAACAATGCCACCGGTTTGCCGGTATAATTCACATACTGACTTGGCGCTATATATGAGGATTGCGTTGCGGTGACGTCCGCACCATCCCGGGCAAACTTTTTATAGGCCAGAAATTCACTCTCGGTAAAGCGACTGGCAATGGCAAGACTAATGTAGTCATTGCCACCCCCGTTGTAACGTATATCAATCATCAGACCGTCGGTAGCGGCTAAATCGGTGAGAGCTTCATCCAACGCCTCATTCAGGTTACTCAGGTTGGAGGTTGTTTGTGTCAGGTCATCACTGTCTGCTTCTGCCGTTGAATAGTTATGCATAGCATCTATGCGCAAGTAACCGATATTATTGATGGCAAACCAGGTGATTTGTTCAGACTGATCCTGTGCGATATCTGAAGTCGCGTAACTCAGTATGGTATTCACTTCCTGCGCCAGCGCGGTATCGATATAGCTTTCAATGTTAGCCACAATAGCATTATTCAGCTCACTGTGTTCAAGCGGAAAACTCAGGCCGTTAGCCAGAGCATACTCTTCAATCAGATGGGTGGTATGCACAGGTTTGGTATAGGCCTTAATTATAGTGCCATCGGCGGCGCTCCAGGAATTGTGAGAATCGGCCAGCGGCAACAGGGTTTGATAGATAGCCTCATACAAGGTAACGTTATTCGCCGTGACCTGGGTTTCCTGAGCGTAAGTTAACGCCGCCCAGTCTGCATTCGTGCGGTTAAAATCAACGTAGTATTCCGCCATTATCTGACTGTACAGGGCAAACAACTCCTGATTGGTTAAGTCAGACGCTACCGTTAATGGCTCGCCGGCACAGGATGCCGGTACCTGCTCTACTTTACCAAGCATATTAGTGGGCGCATGAAACTCCCGGGTGCCGGTGCCCACAAACCACTCCAACGCATCTTCAGTGTTGTTTAAAGCCACGCTGCGGGTCAGCTCTGCAGTAGACAGTTCATCAAAACTGTCCTGCAGTACACAATAATCGGAGGTGTAGCGATAATATTGAACGCTGTTGTCATCCACCACCAGAACCTGACCATAAGCAGAGGACAGCCAAATGCCCTGGTAGGCTTCAGCTATTGCCGGAGCAGGCTGGCCGCTGCCGGGAAGCGAATTAATTTGATCTTTGCTGCCTCCACCTCCGCAGCCAGAAAGTAATGAGGTTGCCATAACGGCAGCGATAACGTTTAAAGTAGCACGCATAACACAGAGTCCTTTTGCAGGTTATTTAAGTAGACAGTCAGTGTCTTCGGGACCTCCCCGAAGGATTTTTTCACCAACCCGTATGGCGCAGAAGTCTGGCAGCCTTGCGGTGAAACAAGGGTCAAAAGACTGAACTTTATCCATAGTTCAGGCCAATGCCTCACCCTAAAATAACTATTTGATAATCCGCCGGGCTTTTTAGATTATCCATGGCATCAGAACTAACTAAAATGCAAAGGAACTCCAATGAAATCGTGGCTTCTCAGTTTAGTGGCGCTGGCGGGTTTAACGTCGGTTGCGTGCCTGGCCGCCGGCCCCGTCATAAAAATGAAAAATACCGATCCTCAGGCGTTTTTAGGTGAACCTGTTTATTTATATTCCCAGACCCCGTCTCGTCAGCAAAGCGATGCTGAACAGTGGGGACATCTGGCTCTGAGCCTGCCCAATGGCTATACCACCAGCGAGTATTTTACTCGTAATGTGACCAATCCGGCGCTGTATGCTTTTTTGCCGGAACCGGACAAAGCCACAGGCAGTGCGGTAATTGTGGCACCTGGCGGTGCATTTATGTCGCTGGCTGTGCAGAATGAAGGACTGAGAGTCGCCAAAGCGCTCAACGACCAGGGCATTGCCGCGTTTGTGCTGACCTACACATTAAATAAAACGTCTCGCGAGATTGCCGCGTATCAGCAAGAGGTGGGTAAAATCTTTGCAGCCAAGAGCAAGGGGGAAGAGCCGGATGTCTTTGTTCCTCAGGCCACAACGGATGCGCTTAAAGCGCTGTCAGTGCTGAAGGAAAATGCGCCAAACTGGAACATAAACCCGGACAAAATAGGATTCCTTGGCTTTTCAGCCGGCGCCATGACCAGTCTCTCAGCAGCAATTGCCAACACCGACAACCGGCCGGCATTTCTGGGCTATATCTATGGACCAATGAAAGCCATTGAGGTACCCGCTGACGCACCGCCGATGTTTGCGGCCATCGCCCTGGACGACGGTTTGTTCGGTAAACAAGGATTTGGCATCGTGAGTCAATGGCAGGCACAGAATATCCCGGTAGAACTGCACGCTTATGAAAAAGGCGACCACGGCTTCGGGGTTGGCCGACCAGGCACCACTTCAACCGGTATTATCCCTCAGTTTACCGCCTGGCTGGCCTCCCACGATTTCTAATCTGCAAAGTTCCCGCCCCACCTGAGCACTCGGCTTCCTTAGCCGGGTGTCAGGCGCCAGTCCGGATAATTTTTAGTAATCACCTTAAGTTAACGCCATTCGGCCCGATCTGTTCCTGCTTCAACTGGACAGCGGGCCAATGTTTCTTTATATTGCGCGCCGAGCACCATCGCGATACTGCCCATCCATTTATCTATCCCGGAAGACTGTTTTGATTACTACCGCCAACATCACTATGCAATTTGGCTCTGAGCCACTGTTTGAAAATATTTCCGCCAAATTCGGCAACGGCAATCGCTATGGCCTGATTGGCGCAAACGGCTGTGGTAAATCCACCCTGATGAAAATTTTAAGCGGCAAACTTACGCCCACGGCCGGTAACGTGTCGCTGTCTCCGGGTACCAAGCTGGGTATTTTGAACCAGGACCAGTTTGCCTTTGAGGACATGAGCGTTGTTGATGCGGTGATCATGGGTGACCGTGAACTCTGGGAAGTCAAACAGCGCCGTGATGAAATTTACGCGAAAGCGGAAATGACCGAAGAAGAAGGCATGGAAGTGGCCGACCTGGAAGTACAGTTCGCCGAAATGGATGGTTACACAGCAGAATCGCGCGCTGGCGATATTCTTATTTCCGCAGGGATTGAAGAAAGCTATCACTTTGGTCTAATGCGGGAAGTAGCGCCAGGCCGCAAGGTTCGCGTACTGCTAGCCCAGGCGCTGTTTGCCGAGCCGGATGTATTATTGCTCGACGAACCGACCAACAACCTCGATATCTACACCATTCACTGGCTGGCCGAAGAGCTGAATAAGCGTAGGTCCACCATGATCATTATTTCTCACGATCGCCACTTCTTAAACTCAGTGTGCACCCATATGGCGGATATTGATTACGGTGAGCTTCGCATTTATCCGGGCAATTACGATGCGTTTGTTGAGGCGGCGGCTATGGTGCAGGAACAACTGCAAAACGAAAATGCCAAGAAGAGTGCCGAAATTGAAGAGCTGCAAAGCTTCGTAGCCCGTTTCTCGGCCAATGCCTCAAAGGCCAAGCAGGCTACTTCGCGGGCCAGACGACTCGAAAAAATTGAGCTGGCCGATATTAAGTCTTCCAGCCGACGTAAGCCTTATATTCAGTTTAAACAACATAAAAAGCTCCACCGCCTGGCCATCACCCTGGAAGAACTGGGTCACGGCTATACCGGTGAGCACCTGTTCAGCGGCGGCAACCTGCTGCTGGAAGCCGGTGCAAAACTGGCTATTATTGGTGAAAACGGCGCCGGTAAAACCACCTTACTAAAATGCTTAATTGGCGATGAAGAAGCCAAAGAAGGCTCGGTAAAATGGGCTGAGAATGCCGCCGTGGGTTACGTACCACAAGACAGTTCGAAAGACTTCGCCAACGATATGACCATGTTTGAGTGGATGTCACAGTGGCGTCAGCCGAAGCACGACGACCTGCAGGTGAAAGCCATGCTCGGCCGCCTGCTGTTTGGCTCTGACGATTTCAATAAGAAAGTCAGCGTGTGCTCGGGGGGTGAAAAAAACCGCCTGTTGTTTGGTAAAATTATGCTCCAGGACATCAACGTACTGGTGATGGATGAGCCTACCAACCACCTTGACATGGAATCTATTGAAGCGCTCAACATTGCCCTGATGGCCTTTGAAGGCACGGTAATTTTTGTCAGCCACGACCGTGAATTTGTTGAATCACTGGCCACTCAGGTGATTGAGATTAAAGATAAAAAAATTACCCACTTCGACGGCACCTACGAAGAATTCCAGGCTCACCTGGGCAACTAATTGGCGTTGGTACTGGCCTTCGGTGTAAACCGGGCCAGTACCGTTACCAGTAAGGCGGGCAAGAATGTCACGCTTAACAGGGTCGACACAAATATTCCGCTCAATACGATAATGCCTACCCCACGGTAAAGCTCTGTCCCTTCCCCCGGGATCAGCACCAGCGGCGCCAAGCCAAATATTGTTGTACAGGTCGACATCATGATGGGTCGTAAACGCACCTCAACCGCCTGTTTCACTGCGCTGTGTAATGCCTCTCCCTGAGCCAGCAGGCGCCGGGTTTGATCAACAATTAAAATAGGGTTGTTAACCACGGTGCCCAATAGGATCAAAAAGCCCAGCATGGTAATCATATCGAAAGGCTGATAGCTGCCACCGAGCAGTCCGGATAATGCGTTATTGGCAATCAGCCCCAACAAGCCCCCGGCCATGCCGAGCGGAATAATGGTGAGAATAAACACCGGATAGCCCCAATGATTAAATATGGCGACCAGCAACAAATAACACAGCGCGATGGCAATCAGAAAGTTAACCGATAACGCATCCTGTGTGGCGGCGAGCTGATCTGCTGCCCCGGTGATCCGGGTACTGACGCTTTGCGGGATTTCACCGCTGTCCCGCAATTCAGGTAATAGCTTATTTTTCACGGTATCAACCGCGGTTTCCAGCGCCACTTCTTTAGGAGCGATAACATACACCGAGACGGTTCTTTCACCATCAATACGGCGCACCGTGTCGCTGCGCTGACTTTCCAGCAGGGTGGCAATCGCATTCAAAGGTAAAATAGTCCCTTGCGGGGTAAGAATAGGTGTTGTGGCCAGTTGCTCCATGCTTTGTTGATTGCCGGCATCGCTGAACAAGAACATGTCGACCTGATCATCATTAAGCAAAAACTCATCCACAAACGCCCCATCGCTTACGGCAGCTACCGAGTAGCCGAAATCATCACCACTCATACCAAGTTCGGCGAGGCGCTGCCAGTCGGGGCGGATTTCAATAAAAGGCTGCTCCAGGGTCAACGAGCCTGGATCTGAATTAATTTGCGGATTGTTAAAGTAGCTGTCGGCCCTGGTATACAGCGCATTCGCTGCCTGGTACAACGCGTTGATGTCGCTACCGGAAAAATCTACTGCCACTGCTCGCGTGCCACCGTCATTACTGGAAATAATCGAGCCTTTAGTAGAGAACGCCCGCATGCCCGGATAACGTTCAAACTTTTCGTTGATAAGCGCCATCATATCCCCCACTTCATCGGGATTGACCGGCATTGTCACCATCCACACACTGCCAATACTCACGCGCATGTTGTAAAACTGCAAAGCCGGAAACTCCGCTTCGCCGCGACCATAGGCTTGTGCGTCGGCATTCACATAGGGGGTAAAAAATGCCCGCAACTCATCGCCAATGTCCTGCATGGCCGACAAATTATAATCTGGTGGCGCGGTCATGGTCGAAAACGCCTTGGGCTCTTCACCTTCAGGCAGGTATTCCGCCGCCGGCATCAGCCACCAGGCACTGCCTAAAATGAGCAGTGCCCCTGCCACAACAATAGCGAATGCTCGAAGGCGCGAGGCAATTACCGCAGACACCAGTCCCAGACATTTCGATGTAAACCATTTTTGACCACTGGCGTCGTTATCTTCGGGGTTGGGCTGGCGGGCCATGGCTACCGGGATAACAAAAATGGCGGCCAGCATGGAAGCAAATATCGCTCCGGCAATGGCGATGGCCACATCGGAATAAAGTTGGCCAGCTTCCTGTTGGATAAACAAAATCGGCGCAAACACTAAAATGGTGGTGACGGTAGAAGCCAGTACCGCGGGCCACACATCTTTAACCCCGGCCACCGAGGCGTTAAATTTGCTCAGTCCCTGCCGCCTGAACTGCACAATCGACTCGAGCACGACAATGGTATTATCCACCGTCATGCCAATGGCAAACGCCACACCAGCCATGGATATTACGTTGATGGTACGCCCGAAAGCCAACAGCGCAATGAACGCGGCAATGGTACACAACGGGATCCCCATTACGCCAATCAGGGTGGAGCGAACTGAGCGAAGAAAATAAAACATTACCAGGGTTGCCAGACCGGCGCCCAGGGCCAGGTTCACCATTACATTGCGCAATGAACTCGACACATAGAGCACGTCGTCAGTAAACAGCTCCATTTTCAAGCCATTAGGCCGTAACACCTGCTCGTTAAGGTCGGCCACGATAGGAAGGATCTGCTGCTTAATGGCAATCACATTAGAACCGGTTTCACGGCGCACTGCCAAGCCAAGATTACGCTCACCATTAGCGTAGGAGAGCTGACGCCGCTCGAAATGATCCAGTTTTACCTCGGCCACATCCTTTAAATACACATTGGTGTTATTGATACGTCGAATAATAAGGTTATCCAGTTCATTCAGCTGCTCAAACCGGCCTACCACGCGCAGTAAATAACGGCTCTTGTCGGCTTCGATATCACCGGCCGAGGAATCCTGGTTGCGCTGAATAATAGCGTTACGCACATCAATCAGGCTGATACCTCGCTGCGCCAGTTTAGCCGGGTCAACCATAATCTGAACCTGACGGCGGGACCCGCCACTGATTTCAATTTGCGATACGCCCTCTACACTTTCCATTTGTGGGCGCACTACCTCGTCGGCAAAGTCGTAGAGCATATCGATATCCAGCGCCATCGGATTACCTTCGGCCGGGATCAGCTGAAAGTACATAAACGCATTGCTGGAGAACGAGTCGGAAAATAACTGTGGCTGGTCGACATTTTCCGGGTAATCAGGTACCTGACTAAGCGCATTACTGACCCGGATTAAGGCTTCATTGACATCCACGCCAAAGGGAAACTCGAGTTCCACCCGCCCCTCGCCCATTTCGGCAAAGGAAATCATGCGTTTCAGGCCGGTGATATTGCGCAGGTAACGTTCCTGCTCGATAAGAATTTCTTTTTCGATATCCTGCGGCGTAGCCCCCGGCCAGCCGGTTTGTACGGTAATGGTGCGCACTTCCAGATCAGGAATCATTTGCACCGGTATCGACAGCGCCGCCACTATGCCCATAATGCAGCTGATGCCGACTACCACGGCAACCAGAATGCCGCGCTTTACCGTTGCCTCAATCATTGATCTCAGACCTGTTGGAAATAGTTACGCTGGCCTGATTGAATAGCCTCGACACGCCGGAGATGGCATATAACTGGCCCTCTCTGGCATGGGCAACAAGCACGGCATCGCCCTGCTGACGGATGATTGCTACCAACTCCCGGATCGCCTTGCCGTTGTTGATGGCAAACACGCTGGCACCGCCATCGGGGTGTTGCTTAATCGCACTGGCTGGTAGCCATACCTGTTTGTTTTCCAGTTCCGGCAGCATGATCTCCGCTTCGGCAGACATACCTACCAGTAAGTCGGAGGTATCAGGCAGTGCGACATGTGCGGTAAAACTGCGGCCCTGACTACCCGAGGCGGCCACCAGGCGTTCCAGTTTACCGGTAAGGGTATCGTGCATCCCGGTATCCGGATGAATGCTGATAGCGCCATTAAGGTGGGTGAAGTAAGCGTAATATTCCTGCGGTACTTCAATAGTGAGGCGTTTATTCTGCTGAGAGACCAGGCCCAGCACGGCACTGGTTGGCTCTACCCATTCCCCAACATCCACGTCGCGCTGGTAAATTACGCCATCAAACGGCGCCCTGAGCGTGTGGCGGGCAACAATTTCTTGGCGCAGCGCGAGAGTAGCCTTAAGCCTCGCCAGTTCGGCTTTGGCATTAGCCACTTGAGCCTCACGCTGCTGAAAAAGGGTTTTAGCGGCGAGTTGTTGTTGTGATAGCGCGTCAACTTCATTGAGTAAGCGCTCTGCTTCGTTAAGAGCTACGTTGCCTACTGCCAGTTCTGCTTCGGCTTGTTGCGCAGCCAGTCTGGCCAGTTCGCTGTCGAGTATGAGTAGTGGCTGGCCCCGGGTAACGTGGTCGCCCACTTCCACCAGCAGCTGTTCGACAACCCCGGCTTGCAGCGGCGCCAATAACGCATCCCTGGCCGAACTTACCGCGCCACTCAGCGTGATGCTTTGATATTTTTGACCGGGTACAGGATAGGCCACGGAAACCTCAACGCCAGGCTCCTGAGCGCTTGTCGGATTAACCATGCCCGCAGTAGCAAAGAGAATTATCAGATACTTAACACAGCCGTACATTGCGCCTCCGGTATCACCATCACTATTTTTGGGCCCCGCCCGGGTTCCGTAGTAAAGAGTGCAACCGGTTACAACACCGCCACTCCTTGTGTCTTTGATTAGTACCTGCGGTGGTTAAAAATAGATCAGGAATGGGCTGACTGAAGCAGCAAAATGGAATCTGGCTGGGGAAAGGTGAACGAAGCAAGCCGGGACAAACGTATGCCCCGGCGATAACAGAGCGAGTAACCTCAGGCCGTTGCTGTCTCCACTAAGCCCTCAACCGACACTTCAACGCTTTGTTCAATACCATTTTCAGTAAAGGTTAACACCGCTTCAAGCGCAGCAAAATCCACTGTCAGCCGGGCATAGCTGCTATCGGCCTGCCAGTGCAGACGAAGACTGTTTTCCTGCTGAGTAACCGAAAACTCTCCCCCAAGGGCCGATATAGTATTCCTTAAACGAATGAGCGAAATCAGCGCTTTTACTACGGGTTTTTCAAGCGCTGCGTTTACCGCCGCCTGATTCAGATAAGGGCGGTTGATATCCCGACCCACATTGGTACGAGCGAGCAATGCCATATCATTTTCAGCAGCAAACATGCCGGCGTAATATATCTGGGGGATACCCGGTGAGAATATCTGCACGGCACGGGCAATTAAATACGCCTGATCGTTGGCGCCCAGCGCGTTGTAATAAGTACAGTTGACCTGGTAAAGGTCGAGGTTACTGGCCGCCGCTCCGGTCGCCTCTCGGCTCTGACCATTGCTGTTGTCATGAACTTTTTCTACCAGTGCATCTATCTGTTGTGCATCAAGTAAACCCGGCTTATCGCCTTCCGGACCGACATCCACAATACCAATACCGTCATGGGTGTCGAGCACGGTTACGCAATTACGGGGCGAGATTTTCAACCAGTTAGCCAGTGCCGACGGATCGCCACTGAACAGGCTGTGCAGTACCAGTGGTGGCATGGCAAAGTCATACACCATGTCGCAACGTTTAGCGATTTCGATTTGCGTTTTATAGTAACTGTGAATTTCAACCAGGCACTTCATATTTCGGCTATGGGCCTGTTGGCTGAGGTTTTCGATAAAGTCGAAGGTTTCTTCCAGCATAAAGCAGTTGGTACCGGGCTTTTTAATGGCATAGCCAGCGGCATCCAGCCGGATAAGATCCACATTATTGCGCTCGAATGCGGTTAAGATTTTTTCGAGATAGGCCTGCCCGGCATCTGCGGTTACGTCGATGTCGATCTGATTAGACGTAAAGGTAGTCCAGAACGGCACCGACTCGCCGTTACGTAAGGATATATCGGTAAAGCACGGCGTTGGACGGGGGCGGTAGATCTTTGCAATATCCTCGTGCTGATCGGCCGCGAAGACTTTGTCACGGGTTAAGAACAGCGGCCAGAATGGTGACGCTTCCCCTTTCGCTAGCACATCCTGAAACTGAGGGCTTTGCGCCGACATATGATTCACAATCATATCGGCCATGATATCCATGGTTTCACCGAGTTTACCTATATCTTCCCAACTGCCCAAACGACTGTCGACCTCAGTGTGATCGATAGGGTCAAACCCGGCATCTTCACCGTCTATGGGATAAAAAAACGGTAACAGGTGCACGCCACCAAACACGCCATTTAATTGGTCGTGAAATAAGGTGTCCAGGGCCTTGATGTCGCCGTTGCCTAAACGGTCTACATAGGTGATTAGCTGAACATCATTTGAACGATTCATAACAGTACTCTCAGCAACTTAATCGATTAAGTTGAATCATCGGATAATTCACTTCATTTGGCAAGTGTTATTTTTATGTTAAAAAAAATAACTGTTAAGCCGTGCTTTCAAGACGGCCTAAAACTCTAATAATTAGAGTGATCTATAGGATTTTAAATATAGTTTCTTAATAAATACAGAACCATTTTACCGGCCAGTAGGATTCATTACATCAACCCTTAAGCTTGCCATTATAAAGTCGCAATCGAAAACGCCCGGCTGCAGCTATGGACTTAACAGCCTCTCAAACTGACTTAATTGTTTAAGTCAGTTTGAGAGTGTTACCTAGCTCGATATTACAAAGTTACTCGGCGGAAATCACTATTGTTGTCGGTGCTAAACCTTTGGCCTTTGCAGTGATAATTATTTCACCGGCCGAATCTGCAGATTTAACAATGGCCAGCGCTTTGCCGCTAAACGCTTTACGCGTTGCAGAAGGAAATGGCGTGAAGTTGGTCGAGTCACCATTGTCGGTGGCCACCAGTTGGCCAGCACCATCGACTGTAAACTCAATCTGGTGAGTGGCTGTAGGCACTACCCGCCCGGCTGAGTCGATGACCTCAAGGGTAACAAATGACAGGTCTGTGCCATCTGCGGCAATGTTTCCACGGTCGGCAGTCAGACGCAAGGCCGCCGGCTTACCCGTGGTGCTAATGGTTTGCTCGGCCCATTTACGACCATTTTTATAAGCAACAGCTTTTACTTCACCGGGCTCGTAGCGAATATCGTCAAAACGAATTCTGTAAGTTAACTCTGCCATTTTCTTACGCCCCATTGATTGCCCGTTTACGAATAACTCAACTTCGTCGCCGGAAGTAAAAATATGTATAGGTGTGACTTTCCCAACTCGCTCAGGCCAGTTCCAGTGCGGCAGAATATGCACCATGGGTAACTCTTGCCGCCATTGACTCTGATACAGGTAAAAACGGTCCTTTTTAAACCCGGCTAAGTCGATGATACCGGAATACGAACTCCGTGAAGAATAATAAGGCGTGGGTTCGCCCAGATAATCAAAACCATTCCACACAAATTGTCCCGCTACATAGGGGTGAGTGTCTAAGTACTTAAACACTTTGTCGGCCGAGGATCCAAAGTCCACAGCATGTAACTCATAGGAGCTCACCTGAAGAATACTGGAATCGCCGCCACGTCCGTCTCGGGTTGGCGCGCTCATCTGTGATGTCACCGGGAACAAATAGATCCCCCGGGAACTAAACGCAGACGCGGTCTCACTGGATAAAATAACTTTGTCGGGGTGTGCCTTGTGAAACGCCGGATAGGACGGTGGCGTGCGAATGCGGTTGGTCCCTTCAAACTCAGGCAACTGACGGATCCCTTCGCCCTGGTAATTTAAGCTAATCAGGTCAAGTGCAGCCGAAAACGGAAAGTCAGCTTTTGCCCAGTTTTTCGAGGCGGTAACAGGACGGGTGGGATCTTCCTGCTTTACTATACGCTTCAGTCTCAGGGCGACCTCTGCACCTTCTTCCCCGGTGTACTGCTCGCCTACTTCGTTGCCGATATACCATATTATAACCGACGGATGATTACGGTCACGGCGCACCAGAGCACGCAAGTCCTGTTCGTGCCAGTCGGCAAAGATCAGGTGAAAGTCGTGAGGTGTTTTCTTCTTGTACCAGCTGTCGAAGGATTCATTGAGCACCAGAATGCCCATTTTATCGGTGAGAACCAGTAGTTCCGGCGCCGGTGGATTATGCGCCATCCGAATAGCATTAACGCCCATTTCCTGGAGGATTTCTAATTGACGCTGTGCCGCACGCTCGTTAAATGCTGCGCCCAGAGCCCCCAAATCGTGATGCTGGTTAACACCTTGCAGAGCAATATGCTCGCCATTGACCAACACCCCCTGGTTGGGATCAAACTCAATCTTACGAATACCGAAGACCGTATGATACTCATCCAATAACTTATCACCCTGATATACCTGCGAAACAATCACATAACGATGTGGCGTTTGTGTTGGTACCGGCCCCCATAATTTGGGATTAGATACAGTCACAATGTTTGTCATAGCTTCACTGTTGTTACCGGCTATCATAGCGTGCCTGGTTGCAAACTTACTGACTAATGCTCCGGTAGGTTTACCATCGTTACTCGCCTGATAAATCTCATTTACCAGACGCACAGCCTGCCCTCGCACTTGGGTATTTTTAACCTTAAGGGTTAATTTCACATCTGCCGACTTTGCACTAATGTTCTCAGTGACAACCTGCGTGCCCCATTGCTCAACATGCACAGGAGAAGTCTTTACCAACCATACATTTCTATAAATACCGCCGCCCGGGTACCAGCGTGAGGAGTTGTTAGGGTTATCGAGGCGGATTGCCAGTTGATTTACACTGTCAACATTCAGGTAAGGCGTGAGATCCAGCCGGTAGGAACTGTAACCGTAGGGCCAACCTCCCACTAAATGCCCGTTAAGCCACACCATGGAGTAAGACATAGCACCATCAATATCCAGGTAGATCCGCTTACCTGCATCGTCGTCAGCCAGTTTGAACTGCTTGCGATACCAGGCTACACCGTGACTGGGCAAGCGACCCATACCGCCGCCCACTTCCGGGTTATTGCCAGTGTAAAACGGTCCTTCGATGGCCCAATCGTGTGGTAAGTTAAGTGATTCCCAGTGCCTGTCATCGAAATTGGTCTGCACAAAGTCAAAGTCTGCCCCAGGCTCTCCGGATGGACGTTGGTGTTGGTTAGATTTATCATTAATGAACGCATTGCCCGTAGGCAGGATCCAGGGCTTGAGTACCCGCTCTGTGGCAGCAACTTCAACTGCGTCGGTTGGTTTAGCATCGGCGTTAATCGAATCATCATAGCCGCTAATAGCCGGGCGCACATCATAGATTAGCCCATCAGCCTCCTGAGCTGTCGGGTATTTATAAAACCGCCAGTCCTCATTTAAATTTATCCGCTCACGCACTTGTGCATAACCAGGTAATGACACAAACAGAAAAACAAACCACAAAAACCGTGCAGCGCAGGATGCCATCGAAACCTCTTAATTCCACAAATAAAAGCGAACAACAGGATAAGAAAAAAAGCGGTATTGTTAAGCTAATATTAAATTAACGTAAAAGAGAAACCAGTAATCGAAAGCATGCAAGAGCGTTTCGGTGGCCTGAACACTCCTTCAGCTTTATTACCTGATATTACTCTCTTGCTTTACCTGCCGCAGACCTTCGTCGAACACGGCGAGCTTGCTTTGCAAATTGTTAGCTTCAGGTGAAAACGCCACATAGATATCGCTCACATGATTTAACTCACCTTTGCGAATAGCGTCCTCAGGCAGTTGCATGGCAGCCAGGGTATAGGCGGCCACCTCGTCGAACATAATGGCCATATGCACCTTGTTCTCCAGCAGCATATTGATAATCTGGCGCTGGTTGGCCAGTCTGACTTCTTTAAAGCGCTTACGATGCGCCTCAAACGTATCGCCGTATTCATAACCGGTGATCAGGGCAATATTTAACCCCCCGGGAAATTTATCCACGCTCGCATAGTTAAAGGTTGAATCTTTGGGGTAATAAAATGAAGCCCGGGCCTGAAACAAAGGCTCGCTGCCAAACACAAAACGCTTCAGGGTATTTTGCTGGCGAGTCACGTTGTACGCCCCGTCCACCTGACCATTTTCGGCCATTTTCAATGCCCTGGCGTAGGGTACGGTAATAAACGTGGCGGTGGAGCCGCTGTAAGCCAGTGCCTGTTCGATAATACTGCGCGATAACCCCGTACCATCCGCTTTGGCAAACGGTGGCCAGCTGTCTTCAGCAGCAAAAACAAACGCCTCTCCTGCGGCCACACAGCAAGGGAGCATCAAACAGGCTACAGCCAGCTTCAATTGCTTTTTAATATAGGAATACAAGGGCAAAACCTTTAAATACAACCAGTAAAAAAGTACAAGGCACCGAGCAACGCTATATATCAGCACTGGTGCTACTTACTTATATTAGACCTATCACATTGATAAAACATCATAAAAATGTCGTAATGTTGCGCTGCTGACTCATCAAAAGGCATGTAAAAAAGGAGTATATCGCGCCATTTTTTTCCCTGTGAGGCTAAATGGCCGATGGGGCAAGTTTTTGGATTAGCACGGGCAAGTTGACTTAACGGGAGTAGACTGCCGGCAGAAGCGAATGCTGGTCAATTTCATCAAACAGCATTCGTTATCTGTTTCGCCGTTAGTTTTTAGGCACTATTGGAAACACCTCAAATGTCACCCCTGCTGCGCCACTTTGCATAAACTGCCGAATATTAGCGTGGTCTGAGCCATCCGGGTTACCCAGCACGTCGTCGCGGTAATAACTGCCGAAGAGAGCCAGGGTTTGGTTATCGGTTAGCGCCAGGTATTTGCCCAGGGCCAGCAATTTGCACGAGCCATTGTTCTGATTGGCCTGGTTTTCTACTTTTCCATTGGTAAATGCCGTTGGCGTAAAGGTGAATTGATCGTCGATAAACGCGATAACATCCTTAAATTCTATTTCTTGTGGGGCGGTGTGAATTTGCTTAGTTAATGCGTCTTGATAGTGATAAGGCACTGGCGTCTCCGGTAACAGTTATTATGCATAGGCCTGATAATTTGCGCGCTATTAAACCAGAATCTGTTTCACATACCTACCTTGAATTTCTGATCAAAAGCGCCCATCACGCAGTACAGATACAGGTGAATTACTCTAATCCCATACGATCAGGCAATAGCAGAACAGGATTAGGCACGCGCGGTTTTCATTGCTTAATGCATACTATACCGCAGGCTAATAAAGCACTTTTTAAAAACTTAAGACAGAGGTAACACTATGAAAACAGTTGGCTACGCTGCATTCTCAGACGATGCTCACATGAAACCTTATCATTTTGAGCGCCGTGATCTGCGCGCCAATGATGTTGCAATTGAAATTTTATACTGCGGTGTGTGTCATTCAGACTTACACACGGTAAATGGCGACTGGGGTCCACAACCCTATCCGTTAATTCCAGGACATGAAATTGTGGGCGTAGTGACCGCCATTGGTGACGACGTAAAAAACTACACTGTCGGCCAGAACGTGGCCGTTGGCTGTATGGTAGACAGCTGCCAGGAATGTGACCAGTGTCACAGCCACGAAGAGCAATACTGCCGTAATGGTATGACTCCTACCTATGGTGCACCTGACCGAATCTCCGGTGACATCACTCAGGGCGGCTATTCCAAACACATTGTTGTGCGTGAAGAATTTGTACTAAACGTGCCGGAAGGTATGGATCTGGCGAAAACCGCGCCCATCCTGTGTGCGGGTATCACGACGTTTTCTCCCCTGCGCACCTGGGGTGTAAAAGAAGGCACCCGTGTTGGTATAGTTGGCTTAGGCGGCCTTGGTCATATGGCAGTAAAACTGGCTGCAGCCATGGGCGCAGAAGTCACTGCGATCAGCCGTTCTAACAAAAAAGAAGCCGAAGCTAAAGCCATGGGTGCCAACGGCATTCTGGTATCTACCGATGAAGACGCGATGAAAGCAGCTGCCAGCTCCTTCGACCTGATTATCGATACTGCACCGGTTAAACACGATGTGGGTGCCTACGCGCCACTGCTGGATATCGACGGGACAATTGTTATTGTTGGTCAGGTAGGCCCTATGGAAGAACTCATGACGCCACCACTGGTAATGGGCCGTCGCCGTGTAGCGGGTTCATTAATCGGCGGTATCAAAGAAACCCAGGAAGTACTGGAGTTCTGTGCAGAGCACGACATTTATCCGGATTGTGAAATGATCAAGATGGATCAAATAAACGGCGCGTTTGAGTCTTTGGCGAAAGGCGATCTGGCGCATCGTTACGTCATTGACATGGCATCCTTAAGCGCAGAGTAATGTGCCTTTTTGTGGCTGGCAGTTAATCGCCGGCCAAAAAAAACAGCGCCAAGTGCGCTGTTTTTTTATGCCTGATGCCAGCGAATTAAACGCCCTGCGCTACCATCGCATTAGCAAGTTGCCGGAAAGCGGTTATATTAGCCCCTTTGGCATAATTTACTTTGTCGCCCTCTTTGCCCTCTTCGGCACAGCGGTCGTGGATGTAAGTCATTATGGCTTTCAGCTCATCATCGAGTTTGGTGAAGGATTTACGCTCAAACGCCGCATTTTGTGACATTTCCATACCCGACATTGCCACCCCGCCAGCATTGGCAGCCTTGCCCGGCACAAATACCATACCGGATTGTGAGATCAACGTTTTAGCCTCGTGCGTGGTGGGCATATTGGCGCCTTCCAGCAGATATTTACAATGATTTTCTGCCAGCAGTTTTGCCGAGGATTCATCCAACTCGTTTTGGGTGGCACACGGGAGTGCGATATCACAGGCATATCCCCAGGGCTTTTCACCGCTAAACCAACTGCCGCCCCGTTCTTCTGCCAGCGCGGTCAGGATGTTGTCTTCACTCATACGGTTTTCAATTGCCCAGCGAATATCTGCGCTACTCAGGCCTTCTTCTTTAATCAGACTCCCGCGACTATTGGATAAACTGATCACCGTGCCACCGAGATCTGCAGCTTTGAGTGCCGCATGCAAGGCCACGTTGCCCGCACCTGAAATAGCAATCCGTTTCCCCTCTATGTCATCGCCATGGTGTTTTAGCACGCACTGCAGCATGTAAATCAAACCGAACCCGGTGGCTTCGGTACGTACGTGACTACCGCCGAAATCGATGTCTTTACCGGTAAGACTGCCACCAAATTCATTGTGCATGCGTCGGTACTGACCATATAAAAAACCAATTTCCCGGGCCCCTACGTTTATATCGCCGGCCGGCACATCTGTGCGCGGCCCGATGTGCCGTTGCAGCTCCTGCATAAAGGCCTGGCAAAAACGCATAATTTCACTATCGCTGCGCCCTTTAGGGTTAAATTCTGAGCCGCCTTTGGCTCCGCCCATGGGCAACCCTGTGAGTGCGTTTTTAAACGACTGCTCAAACGCCAGAAACTTCAACACCGACTCGTTAACCGTGGGGTGGAAGCGTAAGCCGCCTTTGTAAGGGCCAATTAAACCGCTGTGTTGTACCCGCCAGCCACGATTGACTTCTACCTCACCGCTGTCGTTCATCCAGTGCACCGCAAAATGGACCACCCGCTCCGGCTCACTAAGACGCTTGAGAACGTTGTAGCGTTTGTAATCAGCATGCGCGTTATAAACAGGCATTACATCGGCAGCGAGCTCTTTAGTGGCCTGCAAATACTCCGGATGGTGCGGGTATCGGCTTTCTATCCACTCGTTAAACTCGTCTAAGTTCGATTTCGCTGTCATACAAATCCTTTAAATATTACAAAATACCTAACTGGTACTCATTTTTACCGGCGGATGATCATTTTTAACCACAGCCACTACTGATTTTATTTACTTTATTACGCGGAAATCGCCTCACAAACAGTGTTGGTGTGACGCTTATTGATTGGCACACTGACGTTTACGCCTTATACTAAAGGCTTAATTTTTCGACAGTTGTGAATGCACCGTTTCTCGCCGGGTATTTTGCAAGCAAATTAGTGATGATGTGGTGCGTGCTCTGTCTATTTCTAATCGCCTTTTAAAGCAACTTGGCCTTTTTTGGCTGGTCTTGGTTGCCTGCGCTTCAGCCCAGGCCAGCGGGCATAACTGGCAGCAATTTGCGCAGCCGGTTTTCCATTCCCCGCTAGGAAATTCAACCCCGCTGGAGGGGCAAATTGGCGCTGTACTGGAAGATAAGCAAGGCTTTATCTGGCTGGTGGCGGCCAATGGCCTGTGGCGCTGGGACTCAAAAACGTTGGTACGGGCTCGCTTTGAAGGTGCTAACGACAAAACTAGCGCACTGCAGGTAAACCATGGTTTTAGTGATGCCAGAGGCCATCTGTGGGTGACGACCAGCAGTGGACTTTACCGTCTCAAACCGGGCACAACTGCGTTTACCGCGGTAGCCCCCGACCTGCTGCAGGATATGGCAATTCAATCAGGTGTGGCAGTCAGCCTGCCCGATACCGACATCGTGCTGCTTGCCAGCGATCGCGAGCTCTATCAGTTTAATGTGGCAGCAGAGCAGCTCAGCCAGCTCAATAGCCCGCCGGGTGAACGCCTTCACGCCCTGTATACCGACCAACACAATACCCTTTGGGCGGGGACCGACAGCGGTTTATACCGCAGTGAACTGCACAATCAGCGTTTTGACTCCTTGCAGGCTCAGCCAGGTTTTCCCGCGGTCAGAGTCAGTGCCATCAGTGCAACTGGCAGTGGCAAGCTGGTGGTAGGTACCGCCGCCAACGGGCTCTTTGTGCAATCTGAGTCTGGCCGGTTTACCACTTTCCCGCTGACCCAGAGTACCAGCCCGTGGATCTTTACCTTAACCGAAATTCGGCCCGGCAAGTTGCTGATTGGTACCTTCGGCGATGGCCTGATTGAGCTTGATTTAACTACCCGCGACAAACGCCACTTCAGGCATAATCGTTTGCTACCGTCCAGCCTTACCGACAATGATATCTGGTCGTTATTTCGCGACTCCAGAGGTTTAGTGTGGATTGGCAGTGGTTCAACGCTAAATGTGTATGATGCCAGTAATGTTGCCGTCGCCCGTATTTTTGGCGACAGCGGGCAACCAGGCAGCCTTCAAAACCGGAAAGTTCATGCAGTACAGGCAGTTGGCAACACTCTGGTAGTAGGGTCCGGCGAACAGGGTCTTGAAGTGTTTTCACCAGAGCAAGGCACCACCGCGCCACTCTGGCCAAACTCCGCAGATCCGGTGGAAACCTTATTTGCTGATAAATCAGGAACACTGTATGCCTCCGCAAACTTTGCCTCGGTTGTCATTGCAGCCGACACCAAACTGGCGGCACCGCTTAAAATTGACGGCAGAAGTCCGTCTACCTTTACCACCGCGCTGGCGAAGTCTTCCAGTGCTCTGTGGATAGGCGGTACCGACGGCTTATGGCAACAACCAGCCGCGCCAGACCAACCAACCACTCAACTCCTGCCAGAGAGCCTGGCCGAACGCCGGATAGCATCGTTGCTGGTTACCGAAGAGTCATTGTGGATAGGCAGCTGGCGAGGATTACTGCGCGGTACACTTATTGATGGCCTGCTGACACATAGCAATATTGAGCCAGTCAGTCACCCTCGCCTGGCACAACAGTTTATTGCGGATTTATATGCCGATAGTCTTGGGCAGCTTTGGGTTGCCACCAGTGGCGCCGGACTCTTTGTGCTCACCACTAACAACCGTTGGTTGGAATTCACCACAGCCGTTGGACTGCAGGGCGACAACGTAATGGCCATTGCCGGTGAAAGTGATAACCAGATATGGGTAGGTACCTCGCGCGGGATAGCCGCGATTGATATTCAGCAAAAGATACTGCGCGTGATCAGCGCTGGCCCCAATGCGGTTAACAGCCCTTACTCGCGGGCGGCGGCAACCAAAACCTCGGCAGGCGAGCTGGTGTTTGGCGGTACCGATGGACTCACCATTATCTCGCCCAACGCATTGCCGCGCCAGATAAGCCCACTAAAGCTGGCGTTTACTCAGTTGGAAATCATTACCGCCGACAACCGCAATATACGCCCGGTAATAGCGCAGGAACGCATTAAAATATCCGCTCTGCCCAAGCGTATTTCCTTTGAGTTTGTGGCGCAGGATTATCTGGATCCCGAACACGTACAATACCGCTATCGTTTAGCCGGCATTGACGAAAACTGGACCTTACTGGATGCCGATCATCGTATTGTTACGCTCACCGAGCCGGCACCGGGCGATTACACCCTTGAACTGCAGTACTCCAATAACGGTACCACCTGGCAGCAGGATACGCTAAGCCAGCGTTTTACTGTTCTACCCGCCTGGTATCAGACCCCTTACGCCAGCCTGGCCAGCCTGTTACTGTTAGCTATCGCAATTTACGTGCTACATCAGTTAGGCTTGCGCCATTATCGCCACCGTCAGAACGTGCTTGAGCAAAAAATTGCTGAGCGCACCGCAGAGCTGCTTGCTGCTAATGAAAAGCTCAGTGAACAAGCTGTAGCCCTTGAAAAAGCCAGCTTAACCGATGCACTGACAGGCTTACATAACCGGCGATTTTTAAGCCAGAATATGCAGCGGGATATCAGCCGCGTACATCGCTACTACAGTGACTGCCAAGCAACCAATACTGCGCCGGATGCTAAGTTTGATATGTTATTTTTTATTATCGACCTGGATCGCTTTAAACGTATCAACGACAACCACGGCCACCAGGCTGGCGATGCGGTACTGGTAGAAACTCAAAAACGTCTGTCGGCAATCTTTCGCGACAGTGATTATCTGGTGCGCTGGGGAGGCGAGGAGTTTTTAGCCGTAGTGCAGGATACGCCCCGGGAAGAGGCCTACTTGTTAGCGGAACGCATCGTAAAAGCCGTAAATGCCAGCGGCATGAGCATTAACGAGCAGACACAACTTAAGGTGACCTGCTCGGTGGGCTTTGCTGCTTATCCGCTTCACCAGAAGTTGTATAAATGCTTCGACTGGCACAGCACGGTGGGGATTGCCGATGCCGCGTTATACGGTGCCAAACGCAGAAATCGCGATACCTGGATGGGCATTACCGGCGTAAAATCAACGGTATCAGACAGTACGATGGAACTTATAAAACAACAGCCGGCGCGTATTTTTGACCATGCCAATGTGCTGGTCCGCCAGTAGTTCAGATCAGCTTTGCCGTTTAATAAAGCGAACGGCAAGCATATCCACGGGCGTATTCCGGCCCCGGTACTGATAACGAATAAGGTGAGCCAGCTCGGTATAAAGCTCGCTGATATTCGCGGGCATCTGAGCTGGTGGCTTATCCTGCATGTAGTGAAACAGTAGTTTAAGCTGATGTTCTCGTACCTGGTAGCGCACCAGGCGATTCATCGCTGCCTGCCAGTGCTGCCAATGAATTATCCGCAGCCCATCAAAATGAAAACGAGCCCCAGGCACCACCTTGAGTCTTTTGCTCGGGGCAAACAGTTGCTGATGTTCCACACTGCCCTTTACCAGACAGGTCACCAAAAAGTCTTCGCCAATTAACCCCGCAGGTAACGCTATGCGCTCTTCACGTATTTCACTCACCAGTGCATCACTTAACGCATAGAGTGCACCGGCCAGCCTCCCCCAGCGCTGCATATTGCTAAGCCGCTGCACCCGACTTCGACCACTGGCCGGCACGGCAGCCGTAGCCAGAACGTGTGTGGTATTCTGTAACGGCGCTAACAGTTCAGGCAAAGCGTTATCGGCCAGATAAATGTCTCCATCCACAAACACATGCTGGTCAGCATCACTGGATAAATGCTGAACATAATGGTTCCAGCTGGCGGCTTTATCAGCCATATCCAGCCAGACACCAATAACCTTTGGCTGATTGGCACTAAAGCGGGTAACCACATCGGCGGTGTCATCCGTACACCCGTTGACCAACACATAAATATACTGCAATCCATCCCCCCCCTGGGCCAGTATACTCTCGAGGCAACGGGTGATCCGTTGCTCTTCGTTATGGGCGAATACCACTACGTTGTAGATGGAAGTGCCTGACATAATCGTCCTTTTTTTAGTCATCTGATACCAATCTACCGGGTATGCCGGGCAGATACAAATTTGCCGTAAGCCTGTATCACTGCCAGACAAACGCTGCTGAAACCACTACACTTCAAACAAATCCCAACCATGCAAACGCATATGAAGATAGGTGAACTGGCCAGCCGTACCGGACTGGCAAAATCTAAAATTCGCTTTTATGAAGAGAAAGGGTTGTTAAATGTGGTTGAGCGAACAGCCAACGGCTATCGCTCTTACCCGCCACAAGCCGAGTCGATACTTAACCTGATAGTAAACGGTCAGCAGGCCGGGTTTAGCCTGGATGAGTTGCGCGCGCTGTTACCACAGAGTAATGACAACTGGCAGCATGACGCACTGATGACAGCGCTTCAGTAAAAGGTAACGGATATCGAACAGTTGCAGCAAAAACTCGCCCGCAACAAAGCAAAGTTGCTGTCGGTTATCGACACCATTGCCGCCAAACCGGACGACATGGACTGCGCCGATAACGCCAAACGCGTCCTCTCCGAGCTCAGTTTGTCGAAAAATACCCCGTAGGGTTATTTTTTCTATTGACCTTCAAGTTAGCTTTAACCTTAAAGTATCTGCCGACCACACTCAGGAGGTACTATGTCACTGTTTAATCCACTGACCTTGCCCAATGGCATCGTTATTCCCAATCGCATTGCCAAAGCGGCGATGGAGGAAAACCTGGCCACCGCCGATAACCTGCCCTCACCTCAAATGATGGCACTCTATGCGGCGTGGGCCTCAGGCGGAAGCGGGTTGTTAATTTCCGGCAATGTTATGATTGATGGCCGCGCCATGACCGGCCCGGGTGGTGTGGTGCTGGAAAACGATGAGCATTTGCCCGTTTTTCAGCAATGGGCTGCGCTTGGCAAACAACAAGGCGCCACTTTCTTCCTGCAATTGAATCACCCTGGCAGACAAATGCCTGCCAGCCTGGGCCAACCTACCTGGGCGCCGTCTGAAGTACCAATGGCGCTGGGTAAAATGTCTACGTTTTTTAACCCGCCTCAGGCCATGACGAATGAAAAAATCGCTGACATTATCTCGCGCTTCGTGACATCAGCCAGACTTGCCGAGCAAGCCGGTTTCGATGGCGTAGAAATTCACGCTGCACACGGTTATTTAATTAATCAGTTTCTTTCGCCGTTAACCAATAAGCGTACAGACCAGTGGGGGGGTAATCTGGCCGGACGTGCCCGGTTGCTTCTGGAAGTAATAAAACAGACCAAAGCCGCAGTAGGTCCTTCTTTTGCGATTGCGGTAAAGTTGAACTCGGCAGACTTTCAACGGGGCGGCTTCAGTTACGATGATGCCCGACAAGTGGTTTTATGGCTGAATGAACTCAACATTGATCTGTTGGAACTCTCCGGAGGCAGTTACGAAGCACCTGCTATGCAGGGTAGCGCCCGCGACGGCAGCACCCTCGCCCGAGAAGCCTTCTTTTTAACCTTTGCAGCCGAGCTTAAGCAAATTGCGACTATGCCGGTAATGGTGACCGGCGGGATCCGCCGTTTAGCCGTAGCCAGAGAAGTTCGCGCTCAGCAAGTCGATATAGTTGGTATGGCCACCACGCTGGCCATTTGTCCGGAATTGCCCAACTTATGGCAACAAGGAAAAGATCCAGCGCCACAGCTTCGGCCGGTGAGCTGGAAGAATAAACCGCTGGCCTCGCTGGCTAATATGGCTATGGTCAAATATCAGTTACGAAGAATCAGTAAGCGGCAAAAAGCACAACCTGGGGTTGCCCCCTTCTGGGCATTTTTAACGCAACAGATTGAAGACTTCTGCCGCACCCGGCGCTACCAGCGCAAAATGGCAAAACACTGACATTTAACCGATAAGCCTTTGTAGTTATTAAGACTCTGGTAATTTTATCCAGGATAAGTTTAAATAGCCCACACGTTTGGAAGTTCCATCAGGTGGGAAGAGAGTAAACATGAACCAGAAAGGGTTTACATTAGTTGAATTAATTGTAGTTATCGTGATTCTGGGTATTTTGGCAGTGACCGCCGCACCACGATTTATTGATTTTCAGGCTGATGCCCGAAAAGCCACGCTGCAAGGGGTTAAGTCTGCCCTGCAAGGTGGCTCACAACTGGTTTATGCCAAAGCAGCCATCGCCGGCATTCAACGCTCCGACGACGACAACCTGCAAATTAACGGCAGTACGGTATACACAGTATATGGTTACCCGGCCATCCGTGATGTGGTCACCAACCTGAGTGCCTGGGCCGACATCAACGGCAGCGGCAGTGGGAACAACACTGATTTTCGCATTGGCGTATCCACCGATTCCGCCCCGGCAGCAGTCACCCAAACGGATCAGTTTGCGATCCTGCCCAGTGGCGTAGGCTCAACCGAAGACTGCAAGGTAATTTACGAGGAAGCCCAGAGCGAGGGTGGTAGCCCGACTATTACCGTTCTGGATGACGACTGCTAAAACAGGCACAAGGATTAATATCTGGCGTGTAAGCCTAGCGCCAGATAACTCACCCTCTGCGAATAATTATACAGCTCGTCGAGATATCCGTTGTGATACCTGATGACCATGGGTATCGCAAACAACTCCAGCTCAGGCTTATCAAATATACTGGCTATTCCTCGGCCTACAGGTACGTCAACATAGTAGCGCAGGTCGAAGGTGCTTCGCTTAAAAGGACTACCACCGATTAGCTGACCGGTTCGATAAGTAATGCGCAATGCAGTATCTACATTGCCTATCAGAAATGGCGCATTGATATCTATTTCAGTTCCTACATAATCTTGTAGTTCGGCGGCTACTCCTGCCCGCCACCAAATTCCGTCTTCTGGCTCTTTATCGAGTTGATGTCTCACTTTGGCGAATATTGAAATGCAATTGAACCGACTAAAGCAATTTTCCTTATCGCTGCTTTTACTCAATCGGTAGTTCGCACCAAAAGCGATAAAATTGTTAGAACGACTAATGGTTTGCTGAGCCATTTCAAATATATCGGATTCAGATACCTCCTCATCCCCCTCATAATCCACGGCAAAGGCATTTAGCTCAGTTTGCAACCTTTCCAAGGTGTCGGTTACCTGGCCATTTGACTCATGCTCCAGCGATACAAACCATGATGACAAACCTGTTTTATCGGGATCCCACATTCTGCTGTAAAAGAGACTGGGATTATGGCGTGTGGTCACTACCGGGCTGGAGTTACGCGTGAGTGCAAAAAAGTCAAACTCTCCCTGATATGCTATTGCAACGGCATACTCAGCTTCGTTTCCTTGCGGTATGGGAGTATTGGTCATCAGATACCGAAAGCCCAGGCTAACATCTGCGTGACGTCGAGTTCCGTCTGTATCGGTGTAGCGAGCGACGACCTCGTTGTCACCCCATTGCGCAAACTTACTGAAATAACGAGAGTCAGTATTATCAGTACGCTCACGTTTGATTTTATCAATGATCTCTATGGATTGTGTGGCAGCCAGAGCCGACCATGGGAAGAGTAAACAAAGCAGTGTCAGTATTTTCATAATTATTTTCCTTGGGTTGATATCTCATCACGCGGAACTTCATTACGCCATGTACTGCTATTCATCTAAAAAATGTGGTGCTGTATTGAGATGAAATCTCTCACACTATTGAATATTGGAAATGCTTTTCAACGATGCTATCAATCCACTAATCACATTATGCTATGCTATCTTCAACATGCTGGTTGCGCTGTACAGTAGCGATTTTTGACTTTAACAACCATAGGGTAAGACCATGCCCAAGTTTAAGCATCCCGGCGTTTATATTCAGGAAATCCCCAACATCAGTACCGACATCATGGCGGTACCCACTGCGATACCGGCTTTTGTCGGGTACACGCAAACCGCGGCACGCGATAAGGACGGCGACTTACACCTGACGCCAACCAAAATCACCTCGTTTAAGGAATACTGCCAGTTATTTGGCCAGAGTGAAGCTGAACCCCTGCACTTAGAATTAGCCTCAGCCTCCGGCGGAATAACCTTAAAACAAATATCGCCGGTATTACCACGCCAGATGCTGTGGTATGCCATCAGGCTGTTTTTTGATAACGGCGGAAACGAATGTTACGTGGTATCGACCGGGGATTACCAAAAGCCGGTTAGCTTATCAGCGCTTGAGGATGGCGTGAAAGCAACAGCGACGATAGACGACATCACCCTGCTTCTAACACCCGAGAGTGTAGTGCTGGCACCGGCCGACTATACGCAACTGGTTAACAGGATGCTTTCGCAATGCAGCACGCTAGCCGATCGGATAGCCCTTCTCGACCTGCCTGACGGGGATAAGGTGTTAAGCGCATCCCTGCTGAGTACCAACCGCGCTTACCTTGGTTATAACCACCTTGATTTTGGTGCCTGTTACTACCCCTTTTTAACCACTACTCAACCCTGGCAATCAGTGCAGCACCATCAACATGTACAGCTAAGCATCGATAACGGTAAAACTACCCAGCTTAGCCAGATAAAAGCCGACGACCCCACACTCTTTAAGCTCATTTATGCCTTGTTATCAGACCTTTTTGTTTGCTTACCGGCATCCGTAGCGGTGGCAGGGGTTATGACCTCAGTTGATACCAGTGACGGCGTATGGAAAGCGCCGGCAAATGTTGCGCTGACCAGTATCAGCAGCCCCATGATAAGTATTTCTGACACGGCCAATAATACGTTAAATTCGGATACCACATCGGGGAAATCGATTAATGCTATTCGCGAATTCTCCGGCCGTGGCATTCGAATCTGGGGAGCTCGCACGCTGGCCGGTAATGACAACGAATGGCGCTATATCAGCACCCGACGGTTTGCCAACATGGTGAAAGAGTCGGTAGAGAAGTCGCTTTCCTGGGCGGTGTTTGAGCCCAATGATGCCAATACCTGGGCGCGAATAGTAAGTTCGGTGAATCACTTTCTGACCCAGTTATGGAAGCAAGGTGCACTGCCCTCTGCCACGCCGGACGATGCCTTTTACGTTCACTGTGGCCTGGGCACAACCATGACCGCCAATGACATTCATCAGGGAGTGATGAACATTGAAATTGGCATGGCTGTAGTGAGGCCTGCTGAATTTATCATTCTGCAGCTACAGCTGCATTCACAACAGGCCTGATGCAAGGTGAATGTTTTTATTCTTGCACCGCATTGTTAGCTTTTCATGCGTAAAAAATAGCGTATATTACGCTCAAACCACTATGCCGGAACAGAATCATTCTGGCATCTAATTACGTGCCAATTATTTACAAAAAGGAAACCCAGTGACAGCGACGCCCTGTTTGAAAGTGCTTATTATCGATCGTAATAAGCCGCGGCTGAATACTACCCAACAGCACCTTGAATCGGTGGTCTCGGTGCTCGATCGCAGTGACTTAACCCTGGAGTTTCTGGCCGTTAATTCAGAATCAGCGGCGGTAACAGCGCTCGACAGCGATGGCGACATTCAGGCGGTTTTACTGAGCTGGGAAACTCTGGGCGACAGCATTCGCGACTCATCCATTATTGATGCCATTAAATCACGTCGTCTGGAAGTCCCCGTGTACGTTACAGGTGAAGATGAGGTGGGCTTTGATATTGTCAGCCGCTCCAGCAAAATTGAAGCATTTTTTGCGCTGCACGATATCACTTCCGATCCGGAGTCTTGCCTGGCCTATATTATCAACGACTTTGACGATCGTAGCGAAACCCCGTTCTGGACGGCCTATAAGAAATACGCGGTAGAAACCAACGATTCCTGGCACACGCCGGGCCACAGCGGTGGCGCCAGTTTCCGCAGTTCAAGCTATATCCATGACTTCTATAAGTTTTTCGGCCGAAACATGTTTATCAGCGATTTGTCGGTCAGCGTGGACTCTTTAGGCTCATTATCTGACGGCACCAATGCCATTGGCAAAGCCCAGAACCTGGTTGCCAACACCTTTGAAGTTAAGCACTCTTACTTTGTGACTAACGGCTCTTCCACCTCTAACAAGATTATCCTGCAAACGCTGCTGCGTGAGGGAGATAAGGTCATTGTAGACAGGAACTGCCACAAGTCGGTGCATTATGGCATTGTGCAGGCCCGCGCCCTGCCGCTATATCTCGACAGTATTCTGGATCCCAAATACGGTATTTTTGCGCCGCCTTCGCTGACCCAGTTAAAAACTTTTATCAGCGACAATAAAGACGCCAAGCTGATTGTGCTGACTGGCTGTACCTACGATGGCCTGCTTACCGATTTAAAACAGGTTGTGGATTATGCTCACCAGTTCGATATCAAAGTGTTTATTGATGAGGCCTGGTTTGCCTACTCTTTGTTTCATCCCCAGTACCGCGAGTACTCGGCCATTAATGCCGGCGCAGATTACGTTACCCATTCAGCCCATAAGGTGGTATCGGCATTTTCTCAGGCCTCTTACATTCACATTAACGATCCGGATTTCGATAAAGATTTCTTTAAAGAAATTTATGCCATTCACACCAGTACTTCGCCACAGTATCACCTGATTGCATCGCTGGATGTGTGCCGTAAACAGCTTGAAATGGAAGGCTTCAAGGTTATAAATAACCTGCTAAACCACGTGCGCGAATTTAAAGAGCAAGCTGCCAAGTTCAGCCGCATTCGCATTTTAGGCAAAGACGATTTCAAACTCATGTTCAGCCATTTTGAGGCTGATAATATTGGTCACGATCCGCTGAAGATCCTGATTGATATCTCTGCGCTCTCCTACTCCAACCAGGAAATTCATCGTTTCCTGATGGACGAGGTAGGCCTGGAAATTGAGAAATTTACCCACAGTACCCTGCTGGTATTGCTCACCTTTGGCGGGATGCGTTCTAAAATTGTACGCCTTTATAACGCGCTGAATAAACTCGATGCCGGGCATGTGTCGTTACGTAAAAGTAGTCGCCAGAAAGAACTGCCAAGTAAGATCCCGCCGATTAGTCTGGCAATGCTGCCCTCAGAGGCATTCTTTGGTAAACGGGAAACCGTCCCTCTGCAAAACAGCGTGGGGCGAATCGCGGCGGCGTTAATCACGCCTTACCCACCCGGCATTCCTCTATTGGTGCCTGGACAAACCATTGAAGCCGAACACATTAACTACCTCAATGCCCTGTCGAGCCAGAAACTCACCATTCAGGGGCTGATTGATGGCGACATTTACGTTTTAGAGCAGTAATCACATCAGGTTACCGGGTATAAACCTGGTAACCTCGCCTCACCATAGTCAACATTCACCACCATCGCCCGCACCAAACCATTTAATTTTCTCATTTCATACTGGTTGCACCAATAGTCGGCCAAATATGGACTATATTTACTTATGGGCTTGGAAAATACCGGTCGCTACAAGCTGATTAAGTATCATTTACTACTCCTAAGTCGTGATTAACCCATTCTAATAGCTTCAGAGAACACGTATTTTGATTAAAAATTGAGTTGTTTGAAGTGACGGATAAGCAGTAAGCGCCACGGATTACTGTAATGAACAAAAAGTGAAGCGATGTATGAATCTAGCGGAATTAGTGCAACAAGCGGAATCCGTCTTTGTATTACCAGACTCGGTAACCCGGTTAAAATCCTGTATCGATGATGATGCCTCAAGGATTGATGATGTTGCAGAGATCATCAGCTTTGATCCCACGTTAACCTCACAGTTACTGAAAATAGCCAACAGTGCGCTTTACCAGTTTACTTCGCCTATCGAAACGGTAACCAAAGCCGTGCAGGTAATAGGCACCCGGGCAACCTACGATTTGGCCCTGTCGTACGGGGTTTCTCACACCTTAAAAAGTGTAGAAACCACCATTATTGATATCGACCGTTTCTGGGAGCAAAGCGTAAGTTGTGCTCTGCTCGCCAAACACCTGGCCGAGAAAAAGCGTATTCGGGAATCGGAGCGCTTTTTTGTAAGTGGTTTGCTGCATAACATAGGCGAGCTGGCCATGATTAAAGTGGCCCCGGACATGGCGAAACGCTGCCTGAATACCGATAAAGACACTTCATCAATCTATTTGCAGAAAGAAGTCATGGGGTTTACCTATTGTGATTTTTCCGCCGCACTTATCAAAGACTGGGGCTTACCATCGAGTATCTATCGCCCCATTTCCACTCTGCTTGAAACCGATCTTTGCCAATTAGACACCGACGCGCTTATCGTAAAACAAGCCTATTTATTAGCGCAGGATAACGTGAATGCCGATATCAACGTAGGTTATCCGCCCGTCGGCCCAGCCTTGCTGGCTGCTCTAAAACTCACCGAGGACGACACAGAAAGTGCACTGGATGAAACTAACATGCAGCTAATTAGCGTTATTCAGCTGTTTAATCCCAGTGCATTTAATATCTTTTAATAAAAATGACCCCATTAACGAGTCTATGCTATAGATATAGGCACCGTTACCTGGCTGATATTGCAGAACATGGATCACCTGAAACTTCGCTATTGCGGCTTCATCTTTATTCTTTTGCTGCTGACAGGCTGTGTCAGCACTATTGGCAGAGATTTTCAAAAGCTCGAAGAGCCGCAGATAACTCTCGGAAAAACAACGACTCAGGGTATCATCGGGCTGCTGGGTAAACCAAACACTACAAGCGCTTTAAGCCAGGGCACGGCTTATAACTATATTTACCACAATCGCAATGCCAAAGCGGTTACCCCTAATGGGGTGGCATCGCGCTTTCAGACTTTCAACTTTAACAACGAAGGCATTCTGACTGGTTATCAGTTTGGCAGTTCTTTTGTCGAAGACAGTACGTTTTTTAAAACTCATAACGTAAGCAAAATTAACAATGGTGACAGCAAAGATAAGGTTTTAAAGTTATTAGGCGAGCCCTCAGGCATCGAGCGCTATCCTCGAGACCTTAAGCATGCCTATGTACTCGTCTATAGTTATCCCAGAACAACGCACTCAGAGAGCACTTTTAGGATGGAAAATAGCGTTGTTAATGTTGCCTTTGCCCACAACGATAGGGTTGTACGGGTAGAAACATTTAATCTGAATGCTGATTAGCAAGTTTTTAATAAATATCTGCAAGGACGTAGCATGAAAAATGGCGTTGCTCTAAACACTCGTATCGGTTTACTCCTTGCTATATTGTTGGGCTTTAGCACTTTTGTGCATGCTCAAAGTGACGAGAAACCAGAAGATATAGAAATAGTGGACGTTGTTGGCCAACGGCCCTTGAGTTACTACCGAAAACAACTGGTGGAAACTGAACTCGCGTTTTACGATATGTACAATGCCTTAACAGATGTGAAAGAGTTCAAAATCAGATGCAGAATAGAAAAGCCATCGGGTAGCCATATTGCTCGCAAGGTTTGCTACCCGCAATACGAACTCTCTGCAATAGCGCATGAAACTCAAATCGCCATGATCCCTAAGGCTCAGGATACCCGAGGCATAATTGAGCCGCTGCCGACTTCTTCAGGCGTAAGAGAATTGGTGAAAAATGAGAAAAAAGCTGCCACTGAGCATTTGATAAAGCTTCTAACCGAAAACCCTGGGTTACGTGAACAATATCAAGCGCTAATCGCGGATATGACAAGGTTCAAGCAAGCGAAAAGTGCTATTCAGCAAGCCAGTTCAGATGATTAACAGAGTAATGGGATATCGCTTAAAGCGAGGGAGAGATTGGTCGGTGTGAGAGGATTTGAACCTCCGACCCCTGAGCCTCAATGACTTCTCTAACGCTAACATTTTGAACCTTAAAAGCAACTCCGTAAATCAAACCAACCAATCATCAAGTCTATTTTCTCCTGTACCTTACTAATAAGAACATTCCCATAATTAGTAAGAATAAACTATTTGGACTATTAACTTCATTTATGTTTCTAACTAGTGCCGTTCCCGTAGATAACAGAAGCGCCTCAGTGTAGCCAAAATTGTCACTAGAAAGACCAATATCACTTACAATAAAGCCAAAATCAGGAAAATGATCATGATTTACAGAAGCTCTATTTATTTTATTATCATTATCTTCATCATCTCCAAAATAAGCATGAGCATGAATTTGTTCTACTCCCGCTTGAAAATCTAATTCTTGATCACTGAACAGTTTGATAAATGCAATTGCCGCTGAGTTATTTGCATCTTGTGAATCCCCATGAGGACCAATCAACTGATCTGCATTTTCATCTGAAACAAAGGGAGAGCGTGGGTACGGTAGAGGAAAACCTGTTTCACCGAGCTTAAAAGAGTTAAATAGGTTTGCCATTTGAGAGTTTGTTGCTATCGACCAACCGTTAGATTCGTATCTTGCCACCGCTTCGTGTGCGGATAATCCATAAGTTTGGTTCCACATAAGCCACTCCAGCCCCCCTCCTCTTATCACAATATCGTTAGAGTCTCGCGAATAACTCTCGTGAGTGATGAGGGTTGCATAACTTTTCGAACAAAGAAAAACAG
>NZ_BAAJLP010000017.1:0-118984 GCF_057547795.1 Alteromonas sp. 4NH20-0104
TGTATGCCCGGTGGTGTGAGAGGACGGCGGGAGTAATCCCGCCTCCTACTCGATCGTTTTGTGTGGCAGGTTTGCGGAAGGGGAGCAATGGCAACTTAATAGAGGTTGCCTTCGCACACGTAAGTGATTTGCAGAAAATCGTCCAGTCCGTAATGCGAGCCTTCACGGCCATAGCCTGAGGCCTTAACGCCCCCAAATGGCGCAACTTCACTGGCCACCGCACCTTCATTTATACCAATCACGCCAGCCTGAAGCTGTGCCTTAACGCGATGGATACGGCGATGGTCCTGGGTATAAAAATACGCCGCCAGACCATATTCGGTATTATTCGCTTCTTCGATGGCTTCCTCTTCGCTGCTAAAGCGGAACAGTGGTAACACCGGGCCGAAGGTTTCTTCACTGAACAGTGCCATTTTGTTATGCGCTTCGGCAATGACCGCAGGCTCAAAGTACAATCCGTCCCGGGGTTCCGCGCTGCCACACAGCAAAATACCGCCCTGTTGCTCGGCATCCCTTACATGACCGCTAATTTTATCGATGGCTTTCTGATTGACCATCGGACCAATCTGCGTGTCGTCGTCAAAGGGGTCGCCAACGTTCATTGCTGAAACTTTGTCGACTAAGCGGCTGGCAAACTCATCGTAAATAGCATTGGCCACATAAATACGGTTAGGGCAGACACAGGTTTGACCGCCGTTACGTAACTTTGCGGCCAGCAGTCCGCTGATGGCTGCGTCAATATCGGCGTCTTCAAACACAATAAAGGGGGCATTACCCCCGAGTTCTAATGAGAGCTTTTTCAGCGAGCTTGCCGAGCGTTCTGCCAGGTAACGACCTACCTGTGTCGAACCGGTAAAGCTTAATTTTTTGACGTGTACGTCTTTAAGCCAGGCATCCACGGCGATAGCGGTTTGTTCCCGTGAGGCGGCGACTACATTAATTACGCCTGGCGGGAAACCGGCCAGTTCGGCCAGTTTAGCCATAGCCAGTGCGGTTAATGGCGTATCTTCGGCAGGCTTAACCACCACGGTACAGCCAGCGGCCAGTGCCGGCGCTATTTTTCGAGCCAGCATGGCAAACGGGAAGTTCCAGGGGGTAATCACGGCGACCACGCCGACCGGGCGTTTTTCGACCGTTTGCAGGCGCCCGGGTACGCTATTTGGCAGGATGTCACCGCGTAGTTGCATGGCCAGCTGAGCAAACCATTTTACGTAAGATGCACCGTAGCCCACCTCGGCTTTGGCCTCAGCTAAGGGTTTACCTTGCTCAGACGTCATAATACAGGCGATATCGTCGGTATGTTGCTGGATAAGCTGATACCATTTCTCGAGCAGGGTGGCCCGTTCTCGATGTGTGGTTAGCTGCCAGCTGGTAAAGGCTTTTTTTGCAGAACGAGCGGCATTTGCCGCATCTATGGCGTCGCTGTTAGCAACGCCGGCGATACTGGTGCCGGTAGCAGGATTCACCACTTCATAGGTTTGCTGCGAAACGGCTTTCTGCCACTTACCATTGATGAAATTTTTAGTATTCAGCAACGCCGGTTCAGTTAGCCGCGAGGCTAGCTCAAATTGATTCGTTTTACTCATTACAGATTCGCCAGGATTGCTTCGCCCATGGCCTGAGTGCTGGCCTCGCCACCTAAATCCGGGGTCAGCGTGGCACCTTTGAGGGCCTTCTCTATGGCGGTAACGATGGCATCGTGTGCTTTGGCACCTGCGCCACTATCCTGGGTCAGAAAGCTCAGCATTAAGGCGCCTGACCAGATCATGCCAATCGGGTTAGCGATGTTCTTACCGTAGATGTCCGGCGCAGAGCCATGGACGGGTTCGAATAAAGAGGGAAATTTACGCTCCGGATTCAGGTTGGCTGAAGGTGCCAGACCGATGGTGCCGGTGCACGCCGGACCCAGGTCAGACAGTATGTCGCCAAACAGATTAGAGGCTACCACCACATCGAAGCGTTCGGGGGTCATGACAAAACGGGCTGAAAGAATATCTATGTGCTGCTTGGTCCAGCTGATTTCCGGATAATCTGCAGAGACTGCATCAGCCCGTGAGTCCCACCATGGCATGCTGATCGCCATGCCATTGCTTTTGGTGGCCACCGTTACGTTTTTCGCCTCACGGCGCATGGCGGTTTCGAAGGCGTATTTCAGTACCCGGTCGGTGCCGTGACGGCTGAAGACTGATTGTTGCAATACCACTTCACGGTCTGTACCTTCGTACATGATGCCACCAATGGAGGAATATTCACCTTCGGTGTTTTCGCGGACCACGACAAAATCGATCTCGTCGGCCTTTGGTGTTGAAAGCGCACATTTAACGCCCTCAAAGGTGCGGACCGGGCGCATGTTGATGTACTGGTCAAACTCACGACGGAAAGTAAGAATAGAGCCCCACAATGAGATGTGATCCGGTACCGTATCCGGCCAGCCAACGGCACCAAAGTAGATGGCGTCCATATCACCCACGATGTCTTTCCAGTTTTCCGGCATCATACGGTTATGTTCGAGGTAGTAGTCGCAACCGCCCCAGTCAAAATGATGGAAGTTGAGGCTTAAACCAAACTTTTCAGCCGCTGCCTGAACAATTTTCAGGCCCTCAGGCATGACTTCTTTACCAATGCCGTCACCGGCAATCACGGCGATGTTATAAGTGGTCATTAGCCTTTCATCTCCTGTTTTACAATGTTGAGTTGCAGTACTTCATCGAGGGTGAGTTGTAAGCGTTCAAACAACGCGTCGAAGTCTGATTCGGTGAAGCACAGTGCCGGCGCAAAGCCGAGGATATTGTCGCCAAACGCACGGAAGATAAGTTTGTGTTTCCAGGCGATATCAGCAATGGTTTCATTCAGTTTCAGTGCCGGGTCAAACTGGCGTTTAGTCGCCTTATCGGCAACCAGTTCGATGGCGCCTAACAAGCCAATGCTGCGCGCGTCGCCAACCAAAGGATGAGCCATGCAGGCCTGCAACTTAGCTTCAAAATAAGGCGCTACTGACTGTGCATGAGCCAGCATGCTTTCTTCGTAAATTTTAATCACTTCCAGAGCTACGGCGGCACTGACCGGGTGCGCGGAATAGGTTTGTCCATGACCCACCACAGCCGCTTTGTTAGGGCCATCTGCAATGCCATTAAATATTTCGTCTGACATCAGCACGGCGCCCATGGGGGCATAACCTGAGGTCAGGCCTTTGGCAATGGTCATTAAGTCAGGTTCAACCCCTTCATGCTCGCAGGCAAACATTTTGCCGGTACGGCCAAAGCCGGTAATTACCTCATCCACCAGAAACAGAATGCCTAACCGTTTACAGGTATCGGCGATGGCTTTCAGCCAGCCTTTAGGGGGGACTATTACACCACCGGAGCCTACCACGGGTTCGCAGAAGAACGCTGCTACATTATCGGCGCCAATCTCAGCAACCTTGTCTTCCAGTTCCTTAACCGATGCGGCAATAAGCTCTTCGCCGGTAGCGAATTCGCTGCGATACAGATACGGGCAACTTATCTTATGCTGTTGTGGAGTAGGGACGTCGAAATTGGCATGAAAAGCCGGTAATCCGGTAATCCCGGCGCCGGTAGACGAAGATCCATGGTAGCCACGCTGTAACGAAATGATATGCTTTTTAGCTGGTTTACCAATGGCGTTAAAATAATGGGTAATGTAACGAATGGCGGCATCTACGGCGTCAGAACCGCCCAGCGAAAAATACACGTGCTGGAGTGACGCCGGTGTCATTGAAACCAGTTTTTCTGCTAATACAATGGCGGGTTCACTGCCAAAGCCAAAATAGCCGGTAGCATAAGGCAGGGTGGTCATCTGCTTGATAGCCGCATCCACTACGCGTTGCTGGCCATAGCCAATATTGACACACCATAGCCCGGCAAAGGCATCCAGATAAGTATTGCCATCGGCGGCGGTTAGCCAGGCTCCATTACCGGATGTCAGTATCTTCACGCCTTTTTCCTGATGATCGCGAAAATTGGATACCGGATGGACGAGATATTTACTGTCCAAATCTGTCAAAGCTGGCGTTTGCATGATTAATTTCCATTTTTATTGTATTGCAGAGTAGAGGGCTGCAAGGCAACGTCGAACACTCTTTTATACTTGATAACAAGGGATACGCCTGACACATCGCAGGTGTATCGGTTATATCAGTCATGTTAACGGGCATTGGTGGTTAAAAACTGTCGATAGCGGTAAAAGAAAAGCGGTGAAATATTGTTTTTCTGCTCTTCTCAGCAAAATCTGCTGTGAGGTTTGAGCGAAGATAAATTGAAGCGACGAACCAACAAAGTTTTATTCGCCGTCTAATCACCAACGGCCGTGTACTGCCGGAAAAATACCGCATGCAACCGGTTCAGGCAGCGCGAAAGGGGCGGTTTTGCAATCACGGTCGTTGTGGGTCAGCATGCAGCATAGTCTGCTGATTGACACCTCAAAACAGAATTCACATTGCAAACGGTGGATTTAATTTGGCATTAAATAAGTGACACGGCATGGTGTAATAGAATTGAAACAAGTACGTCGCTGTAAAACAAAGACAAGTACTGAAACGAACAACAACTTCTGGATAGAACAATGAGTGTATTTAAGCCCAAGTATATTAGCTTCGACTGCTACGGCACCCTGATTTATTTTGAGATGGCGCCGATGGCGCAAAAACTGTTTGCCGACCGCATTACTGAGGCGCAAATGCCACACTTTGTGAAGGACTTCTCCGCATATCGGCTGGATGAAGTGTTAGGTGCCTGGAAGCCTTATCAGGACGTTATTCGCAACGCGGTGACTCGACTGTGTAAAAAATGGGGCATTGAATACCGTGACGAGGACAGCATTGCTATCTACAATGCAGTGCCTACCTGGGGACCGCATCCGGACGTGGTTGAACCGTTGAAGAAAGTCGCAGCGGAAATTCCGTTAGTTATTTTGTCTAACGCGATGAACGAACAGATTCATTCTAATGTAGCCAATCTGGAAGCTCCGTTTGCCCATGTGTATACCGCTGAGCAGGCTCAGGCTTATAAGCCGCGTTTACAGGCATTTGAATATATGCTGGATAACCTTGGCTGTAACCCTGAAGATATCCTGCATGTATCGTCTAGCTTCCGTTACGACCTGATGTCTGCACACGATATTGGTATTAAAAATAAAGTCTGGGTTAACCGTGGTCACGAGCCGGCAAATCCATTTTATGGCTATACCGAAATTCAGGATATCAGCGGTCTGCCCGGCGTAGTTGGCCTGGAGTAAAGCATTCGATGAAAAACGCGTCTTTCTGGCTGGAGACAGCCCCGACTCTAAGCACAACTGAATCGGCATTACCTGAACAGCCCGTCGATGTACTGGTGGTTGGTGGTGGTTTCACCGGACTCTCCTCGGCCCTGGCATTAGCCAAACGAGGCGCCTCTGTCGCGCTTTGTGAAGCCGGAGTGGTAGGCGGTGAGGCTTCAGGTCGCAACGGCGGGCAGTGCAATAACGGCACAGCTCAGGATTATGCCGGTTTGGTTGCCGCTTATGGCGAACAAAAGGCGCAGTCTTTTTATCAATTTTATAATCAGGCGGTAGACTCGGTAGAGCGCATCGTTACCAGCGAGAACATTGACTGTGACTTTCGCCGGGCCGGCAAAATCAAGCTGGCCGCTAAGCCAGAGCACTTCGACAAACTGGTGCGCACCCATGAAGCGCTGACTAAAGCCGTGGATCCCGGGGCTACCCTGCTCGATGCAACGGCCTTGCAGAAGGAAATTGGTTCCGACCAGTTTTATGGTGGGTTACTTACGCCAAAAGGCGCGCAATTGCATGTTGGCAAAATGGTTTATGGCCTGGCATCCCGTTGTCTGGAAAACGGCGTGGCGATTTTTCAGCATCAACCGGTTATTAACATTGATAAAACCGCTGAGCAGAATTGGGTGGTCACTACGCCGCAGCAAAAGATTAACGCCAAAGCGATCCTTATTGCTACCGGCGGCAGCGGCCCGGGACCCTTTAGCTGGTTTCGCCGCCGCATTGTGCCGGTAGGCAGTTTTGCGGTAACCACCGAACCCTTGAGTGAAGCGCTGTGTGCCTCGTTATTTCCGGGCAATCGTTCCTACGTTACCAGTAAGAACATTGGAAACTACTTCCGTTTAACCGCCGATCGCAGGCTGCTATTTGGCGGTCGGGCCCGGTTTGCCGTGTCGAATCCCCGCTCAGATCTGAAAAGCGGCGAGATACTGCGTGAAGCACTTGATGAGATGTTCCCACAGCTTGCCAGCACAAAGATCGACTATTGCTGGGGCGGCACCGTGGATATGAGTGCCGATCGTTTGCCCAAAGTGGGTGAGCATCAGGGCATGTTTTATGCCATGGGCTACAGCGGGCACGGCGTGCAAATGGCTATTCACATGGGTGAAGTGATGGCCGATATGATTGACGGTAAGCCGGTTGACTGCCCGTGGCTTACCACCCAATGGCCGGCCGTGCCATTTCATTTTGGTAAACCCTGGTTTTTACCTTTCGTTGGCCTGTATTACAAAGTGCAGGACATGCTGCACTAACACGTAAGGTACACGCCTGAACCGTAATCTATAGGGGACGACCATGAAAAATAAGCATTCAGATGCCGCTGCCATACAACAACTGGCGGCGCATCATTCAGGCAGCCGTCGCTCGTTGCTCAAAGCACTCGGTGCTGCAGGGTTAGTCACCGCAGCCAGCGGCCTGGCATTACCCGCCCACGTGCTGGCGCAATTGAATGAACAGCAAACGCCAGCCAAACCCAGCTATGGCGGCCGGATCCGGGTGGCAACCAATTCTATGTCCACCAAGGATACCCTTGACCCGGCCAGGGCTTCGCTGAGCACGGATTATGTTCGTATTTACATGATTTACAGTGGCCTTACCCAGTTTAACCGTGAACTTGGTGCTGACCTGGCTTTAGCTGAAACCTTTGAGTCGGAAGATCAGCAGGACTGGTACGTGACGCTGCGAAGTGGCGTGACCTTCCATAATGGCAAAAGTTTAACCCCGCAGGACGTGGTGTATTCCCTGCTGCGCCATAAAGACCCGGCGGTGACCTCCCGGGCAGCCCCGATAGCGGCGCAGTTTAAAGAAGTCGTCGTCACCGGGCCAATGAGTTTACGTATTACCCTGCATGCGCCTAATGCAGATTTACCGGTAATGCTGGCGTCGTCTAATTTCTGCATAGTGGCTGACGGTACAACGGACTTCTCGCAAACCGCAAACGGTACGGGTCCATACCGGTTAAAAGAGTTTTCTGCAGGGGTGCGCACCATCGGTGAGAAAAACCCCAACTTCTGGAAACCGGGTAAACCCTACCTGGATGAGATTGAATTGGTGGGGATTGCCGATGAATCCTCACGGGTTAACGCATTACTGTCGGGTGATATTCAAATGGCGCTGGCCCTCAATCCCCGTTCAACTAAGCGGGTACGCCGGTCGGGTACGGCTGACATCATGCAAACGGAGTCCAGTTTATATACCAACCTGATCATGCGTCAGGATGCATACCCCACTAATAATCCGGACTTTGTGCTAGCGGTCAAATATATGATGAACCGGGAGCTTATCCAGCGTGCTTTGTTTCGCGGATACGCCACCATCGCGAATGATCATCCGGTTGCACCAAGCCACAAATACTACAACCACGAATTGCCGCAGCGCCCCTATGATATTGACCGCGCGAAGTTTCATTTGAAGAAGGCCGGATTAACCGGTGCAAGAGTACCGGTATTTGCCTCGCCGGCAGCCGAAGGTTCCGTGGATATGGCTGCGCTGTTGCAGTTATCGGGGATTGAAGCCGGTATGCATTTCGGTATTAACCGTGTGCCAGCGGATGGTTATTGGTCGAATCACTGGATGAAGCATCCGCTGGGGTTTGGCAACGTTAACCCCAGGGTGAGTCTCGATGAACTGTTTAGTTTGTTTTATAAATCCGATGCGCCCTGGAATGAATCGGGCTGGAACAATCCGCAGTTTGATCAGCTTTTAGCGGCAGCGCGGGGCGAAGGGGATGAGGCAAAGCGCAAACAAATGTACTGGGACATGCAGGCGCTCATTAGCGGGCGCTGTGGAACGAGTATCCCGGTGTTTATGAATCTCATCGATGGTTATGATAAACGCATCAAAGGTAATTTCCCTATCCCGACAGGCGGACTAATGGGTTATAGCTTTGCTGAATATGTCTGGCTGGACGCCTGATTTTCTTAAGGAGTAACCAATGAAGGTCATTTTCCAGCTGATTGTTAAACGGATTGGCTTATCTATTATTACGCTGTTGATTGTTTCGGCAGTGGTCTTTTTTATTGCCAACCTGCTCCCGGGTGACGCGGCACAGGAAATGCTCGGTCAAAGTGCTACGCCCGAGGCCGTGGCGGAGCTGCGCGAGGCCTACGGTTTAAACGATCCACCTTTGTTGCGATATGCCAAATGGCTGGGCGGACTGGTAAGTGGTGACGCCGGTACATCGCTGGCCAATGCGCGACCGGTGAGTGAGCTGATCAGTGCCAGGCTGTCACAATCGTTGATGCTGGCGGGGTTTACAGCGGTGCTGGCTGTTCCGTTCGCGATGGTGCTTGGCATCGTTGCCGCTATGTACAGTGGCAGCCGTATCGATAAAGCCATGAATATCTTTACCCTGTCGATGGTGGCCGTCCCTGAGTTTCTGCTGGCGACCATTTTTGTACTGGTGTTCGCTGTTGAACTCAACTGGCTGCCGTCATTGTCCTATATTCCTGCCGATGCCGGCGTGTATGACTATTTCCGCGCTTTTGCCCTGCCGGTGGCGACGCTGTGTATAGTGCTCAGTGCACAGATGGCCCGCATGACCAGAGCTGCGGTGCTTGAACAGCTTTCTCAGCCCTATGTGGAAATGGCGTTACTTAAGGGCTCGCCGCTTTCCCGAGCGGTGCTACGCCACGCCTTACCCAATGCGGTAGGCCCTATTGTTAATGCGGTAGCGCTGAGCTTGTCGTATTTGTTAGGCGGCGTTGTGATTGTGGAAGTGATTTTCAACTACCCGGGAGTCGCCAGTCTGATGGTGGATGCAGTAACCAATCGTGACATGCCGCTGCTGCAAGCCTGCGCCATGCTGTTCTGCACCGGCTATTTGATTCTGGTATTGATTGCCGATATTTCTGCCATTGTGGCTAACCCCAAACTACGTACCGGAGGCTAGATTGATGAAGGTAATTAAATCCATGCCCCTATCCGGCAAACTGGGCGCGCTGTTAGTCGTCTTTTGGGTGTTTATTGCTATTTTCGGGCCGTGGCTGGCGCCCCATTCGGCCAGTGAAATTGTGGCCTATGATGTGTTTGAACCCATCGGCGGCGACTATGTACTAGGTACCGATTACATTGGCCGGGATGTGTTCAGCCGACTTCTCGACGGGACGCGTTTTACTATTTTTATTCCGCTGCTGGCTGCTGCGCTGGCCTGTTCCGCGGGGACTCTGATCGCTTTGTTTTCAGCCGTAAGCGGGCCACGAACCGACGAAGTCATCGCCCGTTTTATGGATGCGCTGATTTCCATTCCCAGCAAAATCTTTTCACTGGTCATGATTGCGGCGTTTGGCTCTTCGGTGCCGCTGCTTTTAACTATCACCGCGGTCAGCTATATGCCGGGTTCGTTTCGTATAGCCCGGGCGCTGGCAGTCAACGTGGCTAATATGGATTTTGTCACAGTGGCCAGAACCCGAGGCGAAAGCCGCCTGTATCTGGCGGTAAAAGAAATTCTGCCTAATATTTTACACCCCATGCTGGCAGATTTTGGTTTGCGGTTTGTGTTTGTGGTGTTGCTACTCAGTAGTCTGAGCTTTTTAGGACTCGGTGTGCAACCGCCCGAAGCCGATCTGGGCTCACTGGTGCGTGAAAACATTTCGGGTCTGGCGGAAGGCGCGCCGGCGGTCATTATTCCGGCGATTGCCATTGCGACGATTACCATTGCGGTAAACCTGTTAATAGACAGTCTGCGCGGCGGCGCAACCTATGCAGCCCGAGGTAAGTAATATGACTGCACATGTGAATGTTGATAAGTTACGCGTTGAAGCAGGTCCGGTTGGACAGGCGACAACCATTGTCCATGATGTCAGCTTTAGCCTGCAACGTGGCGAGGTGCTCGCGCTAATTGGTGAGTCCGGCTCGGGGAAAACCACTATAGCGCTATCACTCCTGGGGTATGCCCGGCCTGGATGTCGCATTACCGGTGGTGCAGTGAATATTGGCGACGATAACATGGCCGCTATGAGTGCTGCTCAACTAGCGGGTGTACGCGGGCGTAAGGTTGCTTATGTGGCGCAAAGTGCGGCGGCGGCATTTAACCCCTCTCGCCGGATCATGGAGCAGGTGGTGGAAAGTGCTCTTATGCATGGCGTGATGTCGCGCAGTCAGGCCGAGGCCAAAGCCATTGATCTGTTTAAGCAACTGTCATTGCCGTCGCCTCAGACCATTGGCCGCCGCTATCCCCATGAGGTATCGGGTGGCCAGCTGCAACGCTTAATGGCAGCCATGGCACTGATTTGCGAACCTGAGTTGATCATTTTTGATGAGCCGACTACGGCGCTGGATGTCACCACGCAGGTTGATGTACTTAAAGCCTTTAAAGCGGTGGTAAAAGCCTACAATACCACCGCGGTTTATGTCTCCCATGATTTAGCGGTGGTGGCTCAGATAGCCGATCAGATCCTGGTGTTGCAAAGCGGTAAAATGATGGAGAAGAACACCACTGACATTATTCTCAACGATGCCGAACACGCCTATACCCGGCAACTTCTCAGTGCGGTGCAGGATAGCGATACCTTTCAGGATAATGTACCGGGAGAAGTGGTGATTGATGTGGCCAATATTGAGGCTGGCTACGGTAAAATAACTAAAGAGGGTAAACCCGCGATCCCCATACTGTCAGATATTTCCATGCGGGTTCGCCGCGGCCAGACCGTGGGGATTATTGGTGAATCCGGCTCAGGTAAATCCACCTTCGCGCGGGTTATCGCCGGTTTGTTACCTGCCGCTACCGGCACCATGTTACTCAACAACAAAGAGTTACCCCCTGCAATAGTGAATCGCAGTAAGGCCGAATGCCAGCATATCCAGATGGTGTTTCAAAATGCGGATACGGCGTTAAATCCTGCGCATAAAGTAGGTGATATTCTGGGACGGCCGCTGACCTTTTTCCATGGCCTGACCGGCACCGCGCGCAAACAGCGGGTAGCAGAATTACTTGAGCTGGTTAAGCTGCCAGCCGACCTGGCTGACCGTAAGTGCGGCGCTTTATCCGGCGGTCAGAAGCAACGAATTAACCTGGCTCGGGCTTTAGCTGCTGAGCCCAGTGTTATTCTGTGTGATGAGGTAACGTCAGCGCTTGATACGGTGGTGGCCGCGGCCATTCTGGAATTGCTCGGCGAGTTGCAGTCCAAACTCAATATTGCCATTGTCTTCATCAGCCACGACATTTCTACAGTAAAAAGCCTGTGTGACGAAATTATGGTGTTGTACAAAGGCAAAACAGTGCAGTACACCTCAGGTAAACAGTTTGCCAGCGGGCCTTATGAGCCGTATACCGAATTACTGTTAAGCAGTGTGCCAACACTGGATCCCACCTGGCTGGATTCACGCCAGTCGCGGGCATAAGGAATAATCCGGACTGCTCAATATTCCGGCTGGTGCGCCATTAGCGCCAGCCGTTTTTGCTCCTGCCCCGGCATTGCCGGCTTGCCCTCACACCGCCAAACCGATAGTAGATCACCGTAAATACCATGCTTGCTATAAGCCAGACCAGTTCTGCCTGACTATAGGGATAGCTTCGTATTGCATAAGTAATTTGCAATAAAAGGAATAATGAAAAGAAAAATCGGTGTTTATTCAGTTTCATCCGCTGTAACAAAGTTTGCCTCCTTGCATTGAATAACGAGACGGACAACTTAAAACCCAATTTAGGCTATCGTTCTGAAGACAGCTACTCTTCAATTAGCCAGTTCTTAAGATTGTCCTACGGCACATTGTAAGCACTAATACTTACATTGTTTACTAATTAGGCTAAGCTGAAGGGCAACGACAGTATAACAACAAACAAAAAGGTACAGCTTATGACCTTAAAAGGAATTTTGTTCTCATTTCTGCTGGCCATCCTGCCGGCCGTTTCAACTGCCACTCAACTACTCAGGGAGCCTGCACTACACGGTGACACCCTGGTCTTTGCGTATGCCAATGACATCTGGAAAACCAGCGTCAACGGCGGCAAAGCCGAGCGCCTGACCAGTTTTCAGGGCAGTGAATCGCAGCCAGTCATTTCGCCCGATGGTAATTACATAGCGTTTACCGGCGAATACGAAGGTAATCGCGATGTGTTTGTAGTTAGCGTTAATGGCGGCGAACCCCAACGTCTTACCTATCATCCGGGCGCCGATGCGGCGATTGGCTGGTCGCCAGATAGCCAGCAGGTGCTATTTAGTTCGGCGCGGTTTTCGGCACCGCGTAACTGGCAACAGTTATTCACGGTATCGGTGAATGGGGGCAACCCAAGCCAATTACCGATGCAGCGAGCCTTTGATGGCGCCTTTGATAATAGCGGTGAAAACCTGGTGTTTCGCCGCGCGGGCTTTTGGGACAGAGGCTGGCGTAATTACCGTGGCGGCCAGAATCAGGCGCTCAGGGTGATTAATATCGAGAGTCTGAAAGAGTACGACCTGCCGTTTGATAACGATTTCGATGTGGATCCTGAATGGTCGTCAAACGGCGATATCTACTTTTTATCCAATCGCTCTAAGGTGACGAATGTTTATAAATATTCGCCGCAGTCAAAGGCGGTGAGTCAGGTTACCCGACAGGATAAATATGATGTGATGGGCTTTGCGGTAGATGGTGATAGGGTGGTGTATGAGCATCTGGGCGACCTGTACCTTAAAAACGGCAATGCCGCTGCCAGCCGGATAAATGTAGAGGTGGCCGCAGACTTTTATTGGGCCCGCACCGGATACGTTGACGCGCATAAACGGGTAACGGGTTTTGATGTATCACCTACTGGTCAGCGCGCGCTGTTTACCGCACGGGGCGATGTGTATTCGGTGCCGGTTGAACACGGTTCGCCACGGGCACTGACCGATACTTCTGGTGTTCGTGAACATGCCGCGGCGTGGTCGCCAGACGGTCAGTCTATCGCGTGGTTCAGCGACCGCTCTGGCGAATATGAGCTGATCATTGCGGATCAGTATGGTACAGAGCAAACGGTGATCACGCTGGCGGGAAGGGGCTTTTATGATGAACTGCGCTGGTCGCCCGACAGCAAACGGCTGTTTTTTACCGACTCTGCACAGCAGTTGTGGGTGGCCAACCGCAATAATCAAACGACCAAAATCATCGATACCAACAAACGGGTTCATCCTGAATGGCAAATGATGGCCAGCTGGTCGCCCGACAGTCAGTACATCGCTTACACAAAACAGGGCGTAAATTTTTTCCGCGAGCTGCACCTGTATTCGGTGACGCAGCGTAAAACCTATCAGCTGACCGACGGCATGGTCGAAGTAACCTGGCCTACCTTTAGTGATGACAGCGAAGTGTTGTATTTCCTTGGCAGTGTGGATTACGGCCCTAAAGCGCCCTGGCTGGATATGTCGTCTATCAGTTTTACGCCCAGCTACCAGTTGTATTATGCGCTACTCAACGCAGAAGACATGCCGCTGTTTCCGGAGCGTTCAGATGAAGAGCCTGCGCCTGAAAGTGAAGAGGATGAAACCGGTGCTGACGAGCCGACAGTCGAATCAAAAACCAAAGTGCAGGTAGCCGCTTTCGCTGAACGCATCATGCCGGTTAGCGCTAAGTCAGGACAATTTAGCCATTTAACCGGTGGCAAAGAGGGTAACCTGTATTTTCTCAGTCAGTATGCAGACGATACCGGTGACAAACAAACCAGCCTGATGAGCTTTAATGCTACTGAGCGTGAAATGAAAAAGCTGGCCGATAAAGTCAGTGATTTTAAGCTGACCGCCGATGGTAAATCCCTGTTAGTAAAAAGTGGCGCCTCATATCGGTTGATCAGTGCCGACCAGGGCTCAGGGCAAGATGATAAAGCCATCAAACTGGCGTTATCCAAACGGGTTGATTACGCCGAAGAGTGGCAACAGATTTTTCGCGAAGCCTGGCGTTACCAGCGTGATTACCTGTACGTAGATAACTTCCACGGTGCTGACTGGGAACAAGTTTATAAAGTGTATCAGCCGCTGGTTGCCTCTGTTAGTCATCCGCAGGATCTCACCTATTTACTCGACTCGCTGGGCGGCGAAGTGTCTATCGGCCATTCTTATACTGGTAGCGGTGAAAAACCTGAGACTGGCAAGTCTCATGTTGGCCTGCTGGGAATTGATTTTGAACTCGATAGCCAGGGGATAAAACTTACCAAAGTGTACACCGGTGAAAGCTTTGTGGCCGGTGCAAACTTAATGGCGCCCCTGGGCGCTTACGCGCATCTTATCGATAAGGGCAGTTACCTGCTGGCCGTTAACGGTATGCCGCTGACCAGTGATAAGAATGTGTATGCGCAGTTCGAAGGCACCCTTGGTCAGGTGGTTAGCGTAACCATCGGTGAACCGGGGAATACAGACAGTGAACGGGACTTTATGGTTAAAACCATTGGTAATGAAAACGCACTGCGTAAGCAACACTGGGTGGAACAAAATCGACGCTATGTGGAAGAAAAGTCCGGCGGTAAGCTTGCTTATGTCTGGGTGCCCGACACTGCAGAAGGGGGGTATCACAGTTTTAACCGGTATTACTATCCGCAGGCCAACAAGCCGGGGGTGATTATTGACGAGCGATTCAATCATGGCGGCTTTATTGCCGATTATATTATTAACGTACTGCGCCGTGAGTTAAATGGTTTCTTTAATAATCCCTACGCGCCAGCAGAGCCATTAACCAGTCCGGCGGCAGGCACCTGGGGAAGCAAGGTCATGTTGATTAACGAAGTGTCGGGCTCCGGCGGTGACATGTTGCCTTACATGTTTAACTACTATGGCCTGGGTAAGCTGGTGGGCAAACGCACCTGGGGTGGTCTGGTGGGCATCTGGGGCGTACCGGCCTTTATTGATGGCGGCAATATGACTGCACCACGTTCTGGTTTTTACGATGTTAACGGTGAATGGCAGGTTGAGAATTACGGAGTGGCCCCGGACATTAATGTAGAGCAATGGACCAGCAAAACCGCAAAGGGCGAAGATCCGCAACTGGATAAAGCCATTGAAGTTGGGCTGGCCGGCTTGAAAGGCTATCAGTCACCCATCAAACCAATGCCTAAAGCCCCGATACGTGTGCCGGTTCCGCAATAAACCTTTCACAACGAGTTTTACGTAAAGCCCGCAGTTAGCGGGCTTTTTGTTAGTGAGGCAGAGGGTTAACCTCTACGGTAAGGTGGTCGCAAGCCAGTTGCTGACTCACTTGTTGTTTGATGTCGTCGGGAGTGAGACTGGCCGAGGTGGCCACACTGATGATGGCCGCGTGATGTTTGCCGGAGAGCTGCCAGTAATGAAAATCAGTGACTACCGACAGGCCGTCACTCTCTATTAGTTGTTTTATCTTTGCCGCCTGTTTGGGCTGCACGGCTTTATCTAATAACATACCGCTGCTGTGGGTTATTAACCCCCAGGCCCATTTGCCGATGACCGCAGCGCCGACTATCCCCATGACCGCATCGGCCCACAGCCAGCCATAAAATTTACCCAACACTAACGCCACGATAGCCAGCAAAGAGGTGAGGGTATCGGCCAGCACATGAAAATACGCCGCTTTGAGGTTATGATCAGAGTGATGGTGGCTATGCTCCTGATGCTCATGCTCATGCTCATGCTCATACTCATGGTTGTGATGCCCATGATGACTGTGGCCATGTGAATGATCGTGGCCGTGATGATGGTGATGATCGTCATGCAGTAAAAATACCGAGGCAACGTTCACCACAAAGCCAACGATGGCCACCACAATAGCTTCGTTAAAACTGATAGCCTGGGGCATGAACAGTCGCTCTGTTGACTCTATCAGCATGAATAACGAAACGGTTGCCAGGGCCACCGCGCTGGCGAAGCCACCCAGTGCATTGACCTTGCCGGTACCGAAAGAATAGGCACTGCTGTGACGATGTTTACGGGAATACCAGTAGACGAACATCGATACCGCAAACGCTGCTGAATGGGTAAACATATGCCAGCCATCGGCTAGCAGGGCCATCGAGCCAAACCAGCTACCGGCTACAATTTCCACCACCATGGTGACGGTAGTCAGTAAAAACACCAGGTTTACCTTGCGCTCGGATTCGCTGCTATCCACATAAAAGTTGTGCGAATGAGACCATTTTTCAGCGATATTTTTAGTCATAACAGGCTATCTTTTGAGTTTATTGATATACTATACCCCAGTATACCATTAAGTATCTTAATTGGCAGAGCAGACTATGGCGCATATTCATAAAAATCAGCAGGCACTACTTACCCGGGTAAAGAAAATTCGCGGCCAGTTAAATGCCGTAGAGAAGTCAATGAACGAGGGCAACGAGTGTCTGGCCATCCTGCAGCAGGTTACCGCGATCAAGGGTGCCGTAAACGGGCTGATGACCACGATTCTGGAAGATCATATAAGAGAACATGTGGGCAAGCCGGGGCTCAGCGACACAGAGCGTACTGAAGAGGTCGAGGCGCTCAATAAAATTCTTAAGTCCTACCTGAAGTAGCATTGCGTGTTTATTGGGATTAACGATAGTTCTGCCAGCTAGCCAGGACTGCATACGCTAAGTAGGGAAGAAGTGATTGCGTAATCAAAGCCGTTCGATTAGTCGTTGCGCTTGCCCGTAGGCTTGGCTAGTATTTGTACAGCGCTGCAGTTTAAGTGCAATAACGAACAGCGTTCCTCTTTTGGCATATTCCGTTAGTGGTTTTACTGCCTGTAATACCAGAAACCCTGTTTGTTCCTTCACAATAAATCAGGGATTCGACCATGCGTTTTATTATTCACCGCGCGTTACTTTGTTTGTGTCTGGTAAGTTATTTTGGCTTTGCTCAGGACGCCCCGGAAGAAAAACCACCTGTACCCGAAGCGAAAACTTCCGTCACCAATCACAGCATCAAAATTAACGGTAAAAAACTCAGTTATACCGCTACCGCGGGTACCATGCTGATGAAGAGCGACAAGCAGGAGCCGATAGCCCTGTTTGGTTATACGGCTTATGTAAAAGAAGATACTAACCTGCGCAAACGGCCAATCCTGTTCGCGTATAACGGTGGGCCTGGCTCAGCGTCGTTGTGGTTACATATGGGGATCCTTGGCCCTAAACGGGCAGTCGTTAAAGACGTTGAGTTTGCCAATAATGGGCCGTATGGCTATGTAGTTAATGAATTCACCATTCTGGATAAAGCCGATATTGTGATGATTGATCCGGTTGGCACTGGTTTTTCGCGCCCGGTAGGGGAGGGAAAAGGTAAGGACTTCTGGGGCACCGACCAGGATATTCGTTCGGTGTCTGCGTTTATCAAGCAGTATATTACAGTGAATAACCGCTGGCAGTCACCCAAATTCATTCTGGGAGAAAGCTATGGTGGGATGCGCACAGCAGGGGTAGCCCAGGCGCTTACCAACGAAATGATTAGTCTGAATGGCATTATGTTGGTGTCGCCGTTTTTGCAGTTTGTGAATGGCTTTGATTTTGGCCAGACCGACCTGCCCCATGTACTGTTTTTACCCACATTTGCTGCCACTGGCTGGTATCACGATGCCATTGCCAACAAACCCTCCACACTGGCCGAGCACCTGAAGGCGGCAGAAGCCTTCGCTGTGGACGAATATGCTCCCGCTTTACTGAAAGGGGTACGATTATCGGCAGATAAGAAAAAGGTGTTGGCCGATAAACTTGCCGCCTTAACCGGCCTTGAGGCGCAATACTGGCTGGATGCAGACCTCAGAGTAAATCATCAGGTGTTCACAAAAGAAGTGCTCAGTGAGACCGCACAAACGGTGGGGCGAATCGATTCTCGCTTTAAGGGAAACACCTTGTCGGTGCATTCAGAGTCGATGAGTTATGATCCGATGACCACCGCCATAGGTCCGCCGTTACTGGCTGCTTTTATGGATTATTACCGTACCGAGCTCAAATCTGAGCAGGAGGTGGATTATAAGGTCTTTGGTGATGTATTCGGCAGTTGGGACTGGGGGCATGTGCAGCCAAATGTTGGGTTTAAAATGCCCTTTCCCGACACCCTGATAGATTTATCTTATGCGATGATTCAGAACCCTAAAATGAAAGTGCTGTTTCAGCAGGGCTACTATGATTTGGCTACCCCGCATTTCACTACCCAGTACATGATTGACCATCTCAAAATTCCGCCAGCATTACGCAGTAATATTTCCACGGCCTATTATGAGGCAGGGCATATGATGTATGTGCATGAGCCTTCAATGGCGCAGTTTAAAGCGGATCTGGCTACCTTTATTGATGCCAGCTTACCCTGAGAAAGGTCTGATAAAATATGCGGCCGGGGCAGTTAAGCATCCGGCCGCATACGGAGGAACGAGGGTCAGACGGTTGTTAAATAGCCCCTACCTTCACTTTAGAGCCATCTAACAGTCGCGACAGACGATAGGGCTGGGTATCAATTTGTGATTGTCTGCCCATTACCAGATCGGCAGCAATATGCGCCAGACCAGGCCCCAGACCAAAGCCATGAGCAGAACTACCTGCCGCCAGGAAGAATCCTTCTACACTGTCAATTTCTGAAATTACCGGAATGGCATCAGGCGTACAGTCTACAAAGCTGCCCCAGCTTTCTTCTATTTCCATGGTTTCCAGCGCCGGAAACAATGCCTTAACCGTAGCCAGGGTTTTTCTTAAGTTACTTTTTACCGGGGCCGGGTCCAGAATGCGCATCTTCTCAAACGGCGACATACTATCGTTGCTCCAGGTATTGAGGGCTTCCGGGCCTTTTAAGAAAGAACTGCTAACGCCAAATTGCACCGCTTTAATCCGCTGCATAAACATTGGCATAAACTGTTTAGCGTAACGAATACCTTGTGGCGTAAATTCCAGTCTGGCTGTGCCACTGATGGCCACCGTGTAAGTGCCGTCCAATCGCCGGGTTAATGCGACGCCATTGGTGTAAACCGCATCCCCAATACTTTTGATGGGTTTGGTACGAAACGCGGTTTGACGCACACTGGCCTGCGGAAAACTAATACCATGGTGACGGCAGAAAGCCGAGGCCCAGGCACCCGCAGCACAGAGTACCCGGTTGGTTTTGATGGTACCGTGTTCAGTGATTACGCCTTCAACCTTACCGTTGGTAATATCCAGTCCGCGGGCTGCGCAGTTCTGATGGATGGTGGCGCCCAGTGCACGGGCACCTTCGGCAATCATCGGTGCGGCAATGGCGGGTTCGCCTTTGCCATCGTCAATAGAGTGGACGCCGCCAATCCAGGTGCGGCCGCGGGCCGGGATCATTGCGTTGGCTTCTTTGGCATTGAGCATAACGGTGTTAACGCCATACAGTTTAGCCAGATCGCGCCACGAATCCCATTGCGCTAACTGTTTCGGATCGTCAGTCGCGTAGCGTAAACCACAGCGTCTGAAGCCCAGATCGAAGCCGATATCCTTAGACATCTCATCCCACAGGCGCATCGATAGCCCTGAGGTAGGTAACTCACGTTCATCGCGGTTTTGTTGACGACACCAGCCCCAGTTACGGCTGGATTGTTCACAGCCCACCTGGCCTTTTTCTACCAGCGCAACTTTGTAGCCCTGTTTGGATAAAAAGTAGGTGGCTGCTGCGCCGATAATACCGCCGCCAATAACGACGACATCGGCTTCTGCAGGAATTTTTTCATTGCTGGGAATTTGTTTCAGTTGTGGTGACATGTATTTACTACCTACTCGGAAATTTTATGCTTCAACGTCGTAGCCAACAATGGCCTTGGTTTCCAGATATTCTTCGAGGCCTTCGATACCATATTCACGGCCACTGCCCGACTGCTTGTAGCCGCCAAAGGGCGCTTGAGGATCCCAGGTCGGGTAGTTTATCAGTACCTGACCACTGCGGATTTGGCGGGCAACTGCTCTGGCCGCGTTGAGGTTTGCAGACTGCACATGGGCGGCCAATCCGTATACCGTGTCGTTTGCTATCTCGATGGCATGTTCAACGCTGTCATAAGGGATCAGACACAGTACCGGGCCAAAGATTTCTTCCTGTGCAATCGCCATATCCGGGGTGACATCACTGAACACTGTCGGGCGGGTATAAAAGCCACGATCAAAGCCATCCGGGCGACCGGGGCCACCCGTTACGCAGCGTGCACCTTCATCTATGCCGCGTTGGATCATGGTTTGTACACGTTCAAATTGCGGGCGGTTTGCCAACGGACCATGGGTTGCCAGCTCGTTGTCCGCCAATCCAATTACGATCGACTCCGCCGCGGCGGCAGCGAGTTGCTCTACTTCGGCGAGGCGCTCCTTTGGCACCAGCATACGGGTTGGTGCACTGCAGGACTGACCGTTGTTACGCATACCAGCCTGGACTCCGGGGCCAACGGCATTGGCAAAGTCGGCATCCGGCAGCAGAATATTGGGTGATTTACCGCCCAACTCCTGACCCACCCGTTTAACGGTTGGCGCAGCAGCCTGAGCAACCAGGATCCCCGCCTGCGTAGAACCGGTAAAAGACACCATATCCACATCCGGGTGACTGGCCAGTGGCTCACCCACGTCCATACCGTTACCATTGACGAGGTTGAAAACGCCTGCCGGAATGCCGGCATCATGGAGAATTTCAGCAAAGGCCAGGGCACTTAACGGTGATAATTCGCTGGGCTTTAACACTACTGAGCAGCCAACAGCCAAGGCCGGGCCGACTTTAGCGGTGACCTGATAAAGCGGCCAGTTCCAGGGCGTTATCAGACCGGCAACGCCAATAGGTTCGCGGGTAATAGCCGTGGTGCCACGCATTTTGGTGAATTCATAGCTGGCCAGGTTTTCCCGTGCAACAAGGATATGCGCGGCTGCCAGCGGTACTTGCGTGGATAAGGCATAGCCCAGCGTTGCGCCCATTTCCAGTGACATCAGGTTGGCCAGCTTGTCGGCACGCTCATCGATGAGTTCCAGTACTTTATCCAGCACTGCAAGGCGTTCTTCTACCGGTGTGGCGGCCCATAATGGGAAAGCTTTTTTGGCCGCTGCCACGGCGGCATTCAGGTCCTGCTTGCCGCCTAAGCCGATGGTTGCAGCAGGCTCTTCAGTGGCCGGGTTGATAACATCGAAAGGTTTATCCTGCGATAAGGCAACCCACTCACCATTGATATACGCCTGGGAAAGCCTGCGGGTATCAAGCAACTGTTCGACGGGTTGTATTGTCATGGGGTATTTCCTGTTAAAACTGATTGATGCAAACAGTGCCTGAACCAATGACATGTTCACGGCAGATTCTGCTGCAAAGAGTGAGAATGAATATGAATCCAGTATAGGGGGGATGGTGCAGCATGGGTTGCCGCTTTGTCATCCTGAACAGCAAATTATATTAAAAAATCAGGGTGAAACAGATCGAAAAGCGTGTGCTGAGCACGCTAAACTGACATTCTACGGCTAACTAACATACGTACACCCCGGCAGGAGAAGGACAATGGCAAACACTCACGACGTAGATGACTTACTGGACGAGTTAACCGCCTTTCGGCGCGACATTCACGCCCACCCTGAACTTGCCTTTAAAGAGGTGGATACTGCCAATAAAGTAGCACGGCGTCTGCGTGAAATTGGCCTGCAGGTGACTACCGGAATAGGTAAAACCGGTGTGGTGGGGACGCTCAGGGTTGGTAATGGGTCACGCGCCATCGGATTGCGTGCCGATATGGATGCCCTGCCGATTGTCGAACAAACCGGCCTGCCCTACGCCAGTTGTCATCACGGCGTTTTTCATGGTTGCGGGCATGACGGCCACACTACTATGTTGCTCGGCGCAGCTCATCATCTGGCGCGCACTAAAAACTTCGATGGCACGGTACACTTTATTTTTCAGCCGGCGGAAGAGGGCGAGGCTGGGGCCAAAGCCATGATTGAAGATGGCCTGTTTGAGCGGTTTCCCTGTGACCGTGTCTATGCCTTTCATAACTGGCCGGATTTACCGGCGGGTACTATTGCCACGCGCTCCGGCCCTATTATGGCAGCGGCCGATAAATTTTCTATCCAGGTAAAAGGCAAAGGCGGCCATGCTGCCGTCCCGCATCAAACACCGGATGCTATTCTGGCTGCCAGTGAGCTGGTTAGTCAGCTTAATACGATAGTTTCACGTCGTATTGCACCCACTTCAACGGCGGTATTGTCGGTTACACAGATAAGCGGCGGCAGTTCTCACAATGTATTGCCAGGGAGTGTGGAGCTTACCGGAACGGTGAGAACCTTTGATCCGGCAGTTCAGAACCAAATTGAAACCGCTATCCGCCAGGTTATAAACGGTGTGGGGATTGCAACCGGCACGCAAATCAGTATTGATTATAACCGCTACTATCCGGCGACCATCAACGCAGAAGCCGCTGCACAGCACGCGCTGGTGGTGGCCAACACGGTGGGTAATGCGGTTGAAGCGCCGGAGCCGGCGTTCACCTCTGAAGACTTTGCCTTTATGTTGCAGGCCTGCGAAGGCGCTTATATCTGGCTCGGGCAGGGCAAAGGAGGCGAGCATATTCCTCTGCATCACCCCGAATTCGATTTCAATGATGAGATCATTGCCACCGGCGTTAAACTGCATACCGCGCTGGTGGAGGATTTTCTGCCGCAACAAGGTAAGTGAAATAACAGATTCGACTTACCTGACGCTGGGAAACAGCAAAATCTATCGTGCACAGCCGGTAGAATCGATGTCATTGAACTAACACTGCTATACAGGCCAAATTTGCTAATGAACAACACTGCTTTTACCGTTCGCGAGATGCGTGAAACCGACCTGCCAACCTGCCTTGAATTTACTCAGCAGGTAAAATGGCCGCATCGGATGGGTGACTGGCAACTGCATTATTCCCAGGGCAATGGCAGCATTATCGACAATGCACAAGGTGACATCGTGGGCTGTATCTTATGGTGGGATTATGGTCCTCACTATGCCACGGTAGGACTGGTGGTGGTGCCTGAGCACATGCAGGGGAATGGCCTGGGGCGCAAGCTGATGGATACCGTGATGAGCCAGACCGGTGAGCGTAATCTGCAACTGGTGGCGACGGTGGCCGGGAAGCGGTTGTATCAGCAATGTGGTTTTACCGAGGCAGCGTTTATCTATCAGGTTCAGGGTCAACTGGCGGGCGCAGTGCAACCGCTGCCCGTGGATGCTGTGATTAAACCGCTGGATGCCGATAGCCTGCCAGATCTGCTGGCCATGGATGCGGCTGCTTACGGGTGTAACCGGGAGGCACTGCTGACTGCTGTTGCAGAACAGGGCAAAGGGCTGGTGGCTTATAAAGAGGGTTCTGCCGTTGGTTATGCCATGTTGCGTACCAGTGGCCATGGTCAGACTCTTGGGCCGGTGCTCGCCGCTGACGATGACACGGCAAAGGGGTTGATCAGTCACTTGTTGAACGGTGAATCCGGGTTTATTCGCTTTGACTTAACCGAACAGGCTAAAGGGATTCAACCCTGGCTGGAGTCCTTAGGTCTGAGCCAGGTTGACAAGGTCAGCCTGATGATTAAAGGTGAGTTTTTACCGGCCCGGGGCAATGGCCCGCGCATTTACAGTCTGCTTTCTCAGGCATTTGGATAAAAGGCAAAGACATTGATGAGCCGATGGATTCATTCTCTCGTTCTGGTACTGCTGCTCTCGGTGAGCACGCAGGCATTGAGCGTGGTATTTGACTCCCATGCTGCTCATCAGGAAAGTACTTCTCATCTGTCAGAACCGTCCCATGAAGCCCCGCATTCTGAGCAGGCTATCGCTCAGGATAAAAATAGCGACAGCAGCGGACTGGATTGTCAGCACTGTTGTCATTGCCATGGGGCACAACACATTTTTCTTCCCTTATTAATTAAAGCACTGCCGGTCAATGGCCACTATGCGGTGCGACACAACCTAAACCAGCCTCCCGCCACAGGCTTCTGGCGCAATTTGCTGCGCCCGCCCATCGCTTAACAAAGAACGTTTACTGCGTCCCGGTTGTTAATAACCGGATGATTAACTTTGTTAAGAGATTAACCTATGAAACTGCAATTCTGCGGTGCGGCGTTAATGACCGCACTAAGCTTTCCGGTTCTCGCCGGCGAGCAACCCTGGGCTAACTGGCTGATGAGCACGGTGGAGCGCCACCCCACCATGCAGGCCTATCAATACGAAACCAGTGCCGCAAAATACCAGTCACAAGCACTGACTAAACCCATTTATAACCCGTCGCTGAATACCTCTGTGGAAAGGGAAGGCAGTGAAACCAATTTTCAAATCGGAATGTCTTCGGATATTGACTGGTGGGGGGTAAGGGAAGCCCAATCGGAGGTTGGCAGACTGCAGGCTGAACAGCGTGCACTAGCGGTGCAGATAGTCACTAATGATCTGCTGGCACAAATCCTCAATGCTCAGATAAATGTTCAACTGGGACAACAGGGATATGAACTGGCTCGCTTGCAGGTAGAGCAGGATCTGCGGTTACTCAGATTAACCGAACAACAACTGGCCGCAGGCGAAGTTAACCGTACCGAACTGGCCATGGCAAAATCGGTAGTGGCACAGGGCATGGTCGCGGAAAACGAGCGCCTCAGTGCATGGCTAAGCGCACAAAAAACGCTGCGCATACTGGCTGGAGAGCAGGCGGCGAACGTTGTTGTTAATCAGGCATTCTTTCAGGCGCAACCACAGGTACCCGCGCCGCAAAAATTACTCTCCTTGCCTGCTGTAAAACAGGCTCGGCTAGAGTGGCTGGCCGCAACCGCTACCGCAGAGCAACAACACACCGCCAATAAGCCGGTACCCAATGTAGGATTTGGTGTTGGCCGTCAGGAAGGCGAAGCGCTGTTTTCTGTTAATGTGTCGGTGCCTATTCAGTTTCGCAATGACTTCAGTGAAGTCGCCCTTGCTACCCGGGAACTGGCTCTGGCCAGCGAAGAGCGCCTGCACGCGCAATTGCGCGATACCCGTGAAGCAGTGCGTAACCTCGCCGAACAACTTCAGCAAACCCGTTTGCGGTTTGAGCAGTGGCAGGCATTGCACGATAACGAAATGACTGAGCAGGTTGCTGTCCTTCAGCAACGTTATGCGCAGGGCGATCTTAGTCTTGCTGACTATCAATGGCAGGTGCAGCAGCTTAGGGATGGCATGCAGGCTGGCCTGACGCTGCAAAAAAACTATCAGCAAACCTACGTTGCTTATCTGCATATTACCGCCGCGCTGGCGGATGTGGTTTCTTCTTTAATTTCAACGGAGCAGTAATATGTTGCACTTTCACAATTCTCTGGCAGTGCTGAGTATCACTGCATTACTTTACACACCTGTTGTGCCAGCCCAGGAGCATGATCATGCCCATGAGGAAAAGCACGAAACCGCAGCACATACTGAAGAACAGGCCCACGGTCATGATGACGAACATGGCTACGACGAGCATGGTGAAGCCACTACGGTGAACCTCAGTGAGGGACAACGGCAAACGGCCGATATTCACCTGGAAACGCTACAACCCATGACCCTCAGTGAACAGGTTTATGCGCCGGGCGAAATCAAGGTAAATGGCTATCGCAGCTATATCGTATCCCCCCGGGTCAGCTCTGTGGTGACTGCCCGCCATGCCGCACTGGGTGAAAAAGTGACGTCAGGTCAGCCGCTGGTAACTTTGTTCAGTGAAGAGATGATCACCGCGCAGAGTCAGCTCCAGCAGGCGCATGTAGAATGGCAGCGGGTCAGTAAACTTGGGCAGAGTGCAGTGGGTGAAAAGCGCTTTGTCAGTGCCCGAACCGAATACAATGCCGCCAATCGGCGTTTACAGGCGCTGGGTTTATCTGGGGCTACCATTGCCCGCATAGAGCAAAACACTAATTACCCGCTGGGAGAATATACGCTCACGGCACAAACGCCGGGGCTTATCATGACTGATGAGTTCAATCAGGGGCAACGCATTGAGCCCGGCCAGCCATTGATGCTGCTGTCTGATGAGGCGCATCTATGGGTCGAAGCCCGCTTGTCGGCCCAGAATGACCTGCATTTACAGCCGGGCGATCAGGCCAGTGTGGTAGTAGGCGATATTGCAGCAATTGGCACGGTTATCCAGGAGTCGCACACTATCGACCCAGTGAGTCGGACGCGTACAGTGCGCCTTGAACTGGATAACCAGGCGCATCGCTTTCACTCCGGTATGTTTGTCGATATTTATTTTAATGGCCCGCAAACCGACGCCATCCTGGCGGTGCCTCAGTCGGCGCTGATGCGCGACACTGACGGCGAATGGCAAATCTATATCGCTGATGACGAAGGTGATTTGATCCCACAAGGGGTGACACTCGGCCCGCAATACGGTGACTGGCAGGCCATCAGCGGTGTTAAGCCAGGCCAGACCTATGTGAGTCGCGGGGCCTTTTTTGTTGCTTCGGAAATCGCCAAGGGCGGTTTCGATCCGCATAACCATTAACAGGGGCTTATGATGTTTGCATGGTTAATAAGCCGCGCGGTGAAGCTGCGCTTTGTATTGTTACTGGTGCTGGTGGGTTTGTGTGTGATGGCTGCACTGATGATCCCGCGCCTCAATCTCGATGCCTTTCCGGATGTCACCAATATTCAGGTGGCCATTAATACCGAAGCCCCGGGGCTGGCAGCCGAAGAGGTAGAGCAACTGATTACCTATCCCATTGAAGCAGTAATGTATGCGCTGCCCGATGTTGAGGAGGTACGTTCAATCTCTAAAACCGGGTTATCCGGCATTACCGTGGTGTTTAAGGAAGGTACGGATATTTATTTTGCCCGGCAACTGGTGTTTGAACGGTTGCAGATAGCCGCCGGGATGATCCCGGAAGGGGTTGGGGTGCCTGCCATTGGCCCCAACACTTCAGGCCTTGGCCAGGTGTATCAATATCTGTTGATTGCCGAACCAGACTCAGGTTTCGACAGCATGGCATTACGCAGTCTCAATGATTACCTCATCAAGCTAATGTTAATGCCGGTTGATGGCATTACCGATGTACTGTCGTTTGGCGGCTATGTGCGCCAGTATCAGGTAAATCTTTATCCCAACCGTCTGCTGTCTTATAACCTGACCCAGCAGGACGTGGTGGATGCTTTATCCCGCAATAACAACAATGCCGGTGGCTGGTACATGCAGCGCGGACCCGAACAGCTGGTGATCCGCGGTACCGGCTGGCTGTCATCTGGGCAACAAGCACTGGAAGAGCTCAGGCAAATCCCACTGAAAACGTCAGGCGCAGCCATTGTAACAGTGGGGGACGTGGCTGAAGTAAGCTTTGGCAGCGAAATACGTCAGGGGGCTGTGACCATGTCGGTTAAAGATCCCGATGGCAACGTTACCCATCGGGGCGAGGTGGTTTCCGGCGTGGTGTTAAAACGCATGGGGGCTAACACCAATGCCACAATCGAAGGCATTAATGCCCGGCTGGATTTAATTGCTAAAGCATTGCCAGAGGGCGTTCACTTTGAACCCTATTATGATCAGGCGGATCTGATTAAACAGGCGGTGGATACCGTAGTAAAAGCCCTGTTGCTGGCCTTTATGTTCATTGTCATTGTGCTGGCACTGTTTCTGTTAAGCGTGAGGGCAACGGTGCTGGTGTTGCTCTCTATCCCGGTTTCCATCGGATTGGCGCTGGCGATGCTCAGTATGTTGGGAATATCTGCCAACCTGATGTCACTGGGCGGAATGGCTGTTGCCATTGGTATGCTTGTGGATGGTTCAGTGGTCGTGGTGGAGAATATTTACCAAAAATTATCAAAAAACAGCACTGAAACCCATAAAACACTCACTTTGGTGGTGGCTGCGGCGGGAGAAGTGGCAAAACCTGTCTTTTTTGCGACACTGATTATTCTGGTGGTATTCACCCCGCTGTTCAGTTTTGAGGGGGTCGAAGCCAAGCTGTTTCAGCCCATGGCCATCGCTATTATGCTGGCCCTCATTTGCGCCGTGCTGGTGGCGTTAATATTTGTGCCGGTACTGGCCACCTTTTTACTGAGCGCACGGCCGGTTAAGCAGCGCAAAAATCCCCTGCTGAGCAGACTTGAGCGCGGTTATGCGAGACTGCTCAAGGTTACTATGGGGCAGCGAAAATGGGTGACTGGCATTTCACTGGTGCTAATAGCAGTTGCCGGCGTGTTGCTGCCGCGGTTGGGCACTGAGTTTGCGCCGGAGCTGGAAGAGGGAACCATTAACTTGCGGGTGACACTAGCACCTTCAGCCAGTCTGGAAACGGCGCTAAGCGTGGCCCCGAAGCTGGAAAGCATGTTGCTGGAATTTCCTGAAGTGACCTATGCGGTGAGTAAAATTGGCCGCGCCGAGATTGGCGGCGATCCGGAACCGGTAAACAATATAGAAATCTATATGGGCTTACGCCCGGTCAGTGAGTGGCAAACCGCAACCAACCGGGTGGCATTGCAGGAAGCCATGGCGCATAAACTGGAGGCGCATCCGGGGCTACTGTTTAACTTCTCTCAGCCTATTGCTACCCGCGTAGATGAACTGCTCTCCGGTGTGAAAGCAGAGCTGGCGATTAAATTATTCGGGCCCGAACTTGATGTACTGGCTGAGTATGGCCAGCAGATTGCTGAGGTAGTTGGCGGTATCGAGGGCGCTCAGGACGTAGCGATGGAGCAAATAAGCGGCGAAGCTCAGCTAGTCGTGCGGCCGGTGCGTAAGCAGCTTAGTCGTTATGGCCTGGACGTCGCGGATGTGATGAACCTGGTTCAGCAGGGGCTTGGCGGCGCTTCAGCAGGGCAAATTATTAACGGTAATGAGCGGTACGATATCGTGGTGCGTTATGCCGAGGCCTTTCGGGATGATATCGCTGCCATCAAAGAGCTACGGTTGCTGACCGCTCAGGGGGCCTGGATCCGCTTGCAGGATGTCGCGTCTGTGGCGATTGAGTCGGGGCCACCGCAAATTCGCCGGGATGATGTGCAGCGCCGGGTAGTGATTCAGGCCAATGTGGATGGTCGTGACATGGGCAGTGTGGTGGACGATATTCAGGCCGCCATTGATGCTGAGGTTGCCCTGCCTGGCGGTTATGCCGTGCAGATTGGTGGGCAGTTTGAGAATCAGCAACGCGCCATGCAGCGCTTAATGCTGGTAGTACCAATATCTCTGCTGCTGATTGCTTTGCTGTTATATTTTGCGTTTGCCGATATTCGCCTGGTTGCGCTAATTATGGTGAACATTCCGTTAGCCGCTATTGGCGGGGTGTTTTCTTTGTATGTAAGTGGTCACTATTTATCCGTTCCTAGTTCAGTAGGCTTTATCACTTTGTTTGGTGTGGCTGTATTGAATGGTGTGGTGATGGTGGAAAGCATCAATCAGCGTCGAGATCAAAGCACAGATCTGAGTGCTGCCATCTTCGATGGTGCCTGTTCACGACTTCGGCCGGTATTAATGACTGCGCTGACATCAGCGTTGGGGCTCATTCCAATGTTGTTGTCTGACGGACTGGGTGCAGAAATCCAAAAGCCGTTGGCAGCGGTGATTGTTGGTGGGCTTATCAGTTCTACCTTGCTCACGCTGGTGGTTATTCCGTCCCTCTACAGCAGTTTTATCAGGCCAAAATCAGCGGCGTAATTATCCACTGATTTTGCTACGCAACCCAACAATTATGCCCCGCAGCAAATCGCTTTCAGAGTATGTTGCCGGGGCATCAATCGTATACTAGGCATGCTTTCATGTGTTCCCAGGGATGGGGTTCCCGAATTTATTTACATTGCCATTAACCGGAGTTTAAATGAGCTTATTGCAAACCGTTGTTCAGCATCCTTCAGAGGCACCTGCTACCAGCCACGCCGATCCTAAAATTTTATTAGAGGGTAATCCTTTACTGGAAAAGTGGGCGCATGTGGCGTCGGGCAACGACAAGATTAAAGTGGGTATAATGACCTGCGAACCCAGTGTTAACCGCTCGGTGAAAAAAGGCTTCTTTGAGTTTTGCTATATTATTGAAGGGCTGATTGAGCTGACAGAAGACGGCGGTGAGCCAGTTACTTATAAAGCCGGTGATACATTTTTAATGCAGGAAGGTTTTGCCGGTACCTGGCGGACCATAGAAAAATACAAAAAAGTATATGTGTGCGTTTACGATTAAATGTTTAGCGACACAAAAAAGGCAGCGAAAGCTGCCTTTTTTAATTAATTCAATAACCTCTGAGTTTATCCACTTCACCGGTCATAGTTTTATCGGCCAGCCAGAGTTGCAGGTTTTCTACCAATCGTAATGCCGCCGTGTCATTGCGCGTAACCGATGCTATGTGCGGCGTAATATGAATATTAGCGTGGTCCCAGAATGGGTGGCTTTTGGGTAATGGCTCAGGATCAAACACATCCATAATGGCTTCGCTGATGTGTCCGGCATCCAGATGAAACAGCAAATCGTCGGCTACAAGCTGTTCACCGCGGCCCGCGTTTATCAGTGCGGCGCCCTTAGGCAGTTTGGTCAGTAATTCTGCGTTCAGGATCCCTTTGGTGTTGGCCGTTAAGGGCAATAAACTAATCAGAATGTCGGTATTGCCCAGCATCTCTGCTGACGGCGTGTCACCAGAAAAAGTTAACACGCCTGGAAGTTGCTTGGCGCTGCGGCTATAGCCCTGCACGGCGAAGCCAAGCCCGCTTAGTGTAAAAGCCACCTGGCTGCCCAGTTCGCCCAGGCCCAGAATGCTGATAGTGCATTCATGGGGTAACTTAACGCTATGAGGTTGCCAGAGGTTCTGATGTTGCTGGCGCTGATAGCGAAATATGTCGCGATGGAGCATCATGACCGCCGTTAGCACCCAGGTTTGCATTTGGGTGGCAATCGAGGGGTCTATCATTCTCACCAGTTTCAAATGAGACGGGAGCGACGCCGGCGCGAATTGATCAACACCGGCGCCTACGGAGAAAATGGCCTTAAGGTTAGGAAACTGCTGCTGATAATTGTCGGGCAGTGTCCAGGTGATAATGGCATCTACGGCTTCTGGCTCGGGTACTTCAGGCCAGGTAAACCAGCGCACTTCGGGTAATGCAGCACTTACGGCTTGCTGCCAGCACTCGCCCCGCTCAGCGGGGCCTTTATACAATAGGGTTAGCGCCACTTACTACTTTTCCGGTTTAAACAAAGTGGTTAGCGGATAGTGGAGTTTTTCAATTGGCGACTTCAGTACGATATAGCTGAAGTATTTTGCAATGCCAAAATCCTGTTCCAGTATCTCTTCCATCAGTGTTTGATAATGGGTAATCCCACGGGTAACAAATTTGAGCAGGTAATCATAACCGCCACTGATCAGGTGACATTCAATCACTTCATCGATGGTGCGGATATTACGCTCAAACTTCGCGAAGTCTTCCATGTGGTGATCGGTTAACGTGACTTCAGTAAAGACCGTTGCCGTTTCACCTAATTTATCCAGCGCAATTTTTGCATTATAGCTTGTGATATAGCCGGCTTTTTCCAAGCGTTTAACTCTGGCCAGGCAAGGGCTTGGCGACAGAGCAACTGCATCCGCCAGGTCGGTATTGGTGATCCGCCCGTTTTTTTGCAGTTCTGCCAGTATATTAATGTCGATGCGGTCTAATTTAGTGCCAGCCACAGTATTATCCTCTTAGTACTTCTTGGTCTTCATCACATTACCGCCATCATGGAAAACAGTCACCTGATTTACATGCTGCACAGGGTAATTATCGAAGTGTCCGGACCAGCCGGAATCTCCGGCCGGTCTGGTTAAGCAGTGTTAAAAGGCGTATTTCACGCTGACTTTCGCCTGACGCGGTGCACCTGGCATGGTCCACATAGCCGAGTAAGAACTGGCGTAGTACTCTTTATCGAACAGGTTTTCGATATCGGCGTTTATGCTAAGTGAATCCGTCAGGTTAACTGAGCCAAACAATCTGACATTGGTATAACTCGGGAGAATATAGCCAGGGTCGATCAGTTCTCCCGGGCGTTCGTCTACATAAGTTACGCTAGCACCCACTTTAGACTCTTTACCGGCGATATCCAGATAATGAATACCGGTCACATTTAACTTATTCTCTGGAATATTCAATAGCTGAGTGCCGGCCGGTACTTCAACTCCCCAATCGGCGTTAACAATTGAGTTAGATGTCGTGGCATCGATATAAGCATAAGCCACCGTCACCATAGTGTCGTCACCGAGCATGGCGGTCAGGTCAATCTCGATGCCCTGACTTTCTGCTTCACCGATGGTATCAGAAAAACCCGCGTTGGCAGGGATGGGGTCTGCTGCTAATACGTTGGACTTTTCTGCACGGAAAATGGCCACCGTACCGGTTAAGCTTTCGTCATCATTACTGAATTTTACGCCGGTTTCATAGGACTTACTTTCTTCTGGCTCAAAGGTTTCACCTGCGGCGTTAGAGCCTGAGTTAGGACGGAAACCTTCAGAATAACTGGCGTACAGGGTATATAGCGATGACGCTTCGTACACCAGACCAAAGCGCGGGCTGGTCTTGGTTTGAGACTGTGATGACGTGCCGCCTGACAGGTAGTTAGTAAAGTCCTGATCGTAGCTATCAAAACGAATGCCTACCTGCATTTTGAATTTTTCGGTCAGATCAATTTGGTCCTGGAAGAAAACCCCTACCGAACTCTGATCTTCACTTACATCTCGGTTTGCCGACAATGCAGGTAATGCCTGACCATAGACCGGATTGTACTTGTCGACTGCGAAAGTCGTATCATTAACACCCCATGCTACACGCCACCGGTCCTGCATGGTTGACAGCGTATATTCGTATGCATCTGCTCCAATCAATATATGATGGGCCATACCAGCAAGATCCACCGTACCACTCAGCTCAATACGACCGGCTAGATCATCAGCATCATAATCACGATAGAGGCGACGGCGGTTAACGGTTTCTTCAAACCCTTCTTCGGTAACTAACTGGCGACCGCCCAGTTCAACTTCTGAGGCAAAGCCTTCAAATGAAGATTCACGATAGCTTAAACCGGCTAGTAAACTCCAGTCGCTATTAAGCTGATGTTGAAGCGTTAGCTGGTGACCAATAGCTTCAATAGTCACTGGGCCATCACCAGGCTCACCATAGAAAACATCCAGTGGTACATCAAAGAAATCATAATTGGTCACCAGAACACCACGGTCAAAAATCAGGTCCTGGTCGAGATATTCCATCTCGTACACCAGACTGGTATCGTCAGAAATGTTGTAGTGGAACGACGGGCTGATAGACAGTTTCTCGGAATACACTTCGTCACGGAAGCTGCCCGCGTCTTCATAGGCACCATTGACACGGAACGCGAGGTCATCCGTGATGGCATTGGTATAATCACCTTCAAGGCGGTACAGGTCGTAGCTTCCTGCTGTGGCCTGAATATAGCCTTCTTCATAAAACTGTGGCTTTTTGGTGATGATATTAATGGTACCACCGGGTTCGCTGCGGCCGAATAGTGCAGAGCCGGGCCCTTTAATTACTTCGATAGCCTGAATGTTTGACGTTTCACGGCGACCGCTATAACCACGGCCAGCACTGAAACCATTTACCAGATAACCGCCTGGCAGGTTTTCATCGCCTGCGAAACCGCGGATGGCAAAACTGTCCCACATACCGCCAAAGCTGTTTTGGCGAGCTATACCGCTACTAAAATCCAGCGCATTCTGGAAGTCATTAACGCCGAGATCGTCCAGCAATTCAGCACTGACGACATCTATGTTTTGCGGCATTGATTTTAATGGTACATCGCCGCGGTAAGCCTGGCGCTGTTTCACAACTTCAATCTGTTCAATCTCATCGTTCTCTGAGCTGGTTTGGGCGTTGACGGTGGATGACAGTGCGACTGATACAGCAGCTGCAAGCACTGACTTCACGATAATTCTGTTGGTGTTCATCTTGTGTTGTTCTCCAATTAGTTCTCTGGTCAACGGCAAAAGGAGATATCCGACAGCCTGTGATTGTTATTGTGCTATCTGAGATTCTTTTTTTAAGTGGATAATCCTTCCACAATCAGTATAAGTGTAACGCCACGCTCAAATTGCGTTGAAAAATCCCCTCTGTGCAGTGAAAAATACCAAGCCTTAGGTTGATGCAGCAGAAAATGCTATTTGGGTTGTAAATGCCAGAAATGTGGGGATGAATAGGTGGAACAGGCTGGAAATCGTATACTAAAATCGGTTATCTGGCGGGTAGTCCCACATTAACGCCGTAAACTGGCGTTAATGTGCGGTATATTGAGATAAATGACATTCACTTAGCTTGTATTTCGTTTCGCCAAAACCACCAGGAAAGTACGGCGGGGAGCAGAATACTGGGTAAAAGTAGTCCGGAAACCAGAAAGCCAGCAAAATCTGCGGGCAGTATACCGCCGAGTATCGCAGTGATGAGTCCAGCTGTAATGGTTAGCTTGCCGGCCAGTCGGTGGGTCTTTTGCCACACCGCGTCACTGCTTAGCGTCCAGGGCGTCTTGATACCAATAAAGTAGTTGCTACGCACTTTGCCAAAATAGTTACCCATAATAATGAATGAGACGCCTAGCGCGCTGATGATGAGTTGAAACATTGGTACCTGGTAACCATTGGCTAACCCCAGATAGCCCGCTTCCAATGCCACAAACAGCACCATCAGGGCCCAGAAAATGGCCTGAATACCTACCCGTGACTGCTCGAGGTTTTGTTTACGAGGTTCCAGGTATCGCAGTGTTGCCATCAGCACCGTTAATACCAGCATAAGTCCCGGAGACAATAACAATGCAAAGGTTGCGCTGGCGGTAGCGTCGGGCTCACCGTTTAATCCCCAGTGCACAGGGAGCGTCATATCCGCTGGCAATTGGAATATGACATAAAGGGAAGCGACAATGCTAAGTACAACTAATACTGCGGCAATTTTGAGTGAATTCATAAGTGCTCCTTATTCTTGCCTGAGTCGGAGGTGTCCAGCAAATCCATCAGGCTGGTCATCACATCTTCCAGTACGCTGGTGTTTAACGAATAAGTAATGGTTGTGCCTTGCTTAACCGTGACAACCAGGTTGGCATTTTTCAGCACATTGAAATGGCCGGAGAGCGTAGATTTAGCCACATTGATTTGTTCAGCAATTTCACCTGCTGAGCAATCCCGTTGCTTTAAAATGTTGAGTATCTGACGGCGCACCGGACTGGAAAGCGCCTGAAAAACATCCGACATGACATTACCTGTACTATTTCATTAATTCGCAATTTAGCGAAATAACGAAATAGAGGCAAGGCTTAATTTCGTTAATTGCCGAAATTAAGCCTGAAGGGTAACGATAAATTAGAAGCGGTAACTAATACTTGCGCGCAGTGTACGCGGCTCAATGGGATGGTAGTGGAGGTCTTCAACACCTTCTTCAGGTTCACCAGGCAGTCGGCTGGCATACCAGTAATCGATATCATGATCGTTGCTGTCCAGCAGGTTAAGTACCGACAGGCTGCCCTGCCACTGGTCAACTTCATATACCAGGCTGGCGTTTACTACAGTAAAGGTGTTGGACTGGCGTGCTTTAAAGCTATCCAGCGTACGTTTACCAAAGTACCGCACACGCAAATCGCTGCGCCAGTAATCGTTCATTTGCCAGTTCAGGCCAACACTGGCCACTACCGGTAATGAACCTTCTATGTAGTTACCTTCGCCGGGGTCATTCTCGCGGTATTTCGAATCGGTCCAGGCAAATTCCAGATCAGTGGTCAGGTTAGATGTGAACCAGTAATAGGCGGAAAATTCCACGCCCCAGCGACGGGATGCGCGGCTGGCTTCAGTATTACCCGCGTCACCAACAAACAACAGCTCAGAGTCGTTTTCCAGGTACCATAAGGACAGTGACGCGTTGTAGTAGCGATAGCGCGCAACCCTTAAGCCAACTTCGCCACCTTCGCCTCTAACCAGCAGGTCAACCGGTTCAGCCGCCTCGCCAGTGGCCGGGTCGATACTGATAACCGCGCCCCGGGCATCGTTGGAATGAAAAGACTGGCCTACATTTACATAGGCCTGCCAGGCATCATTTAAAATATAGCTCAGGCCGCCTTTCAGACTGGTGATGTTATCGCTCTCATCACCACTGTTTGCGCTTAAGTTACTGTTAACGTCCACGGCCAGGTAATCATGGCGGATATCCACATGACCAATTAAGTTGTCGGTGATATCCACATCGACCTGCAGAAACGCCGCCACCGAATACTCATCCACACTGTCACGTCGAACCGGCGACTGGCGAACCCTTTCAGTGGTGCGATACAGGCCAACTTCCTTGATGTCGTCATAGCGCCATTCCAGGCCACCGGTAAGGTGTACGTGAGAATCACCTACAGTTGTCGAATGGAAACGGGTAAGCGTACCGCCATATATCGCGCGGTCGTCGACCTGTTCAAACTGATCGCCTGCCTCAGGGTTATCCAGAAAATAGGTAAAGTTAGAGAACAGGTTCAACTCGCTGGAAATTGCGTAGGCGTTTACCATCCAGTCGGCCGATTGCCAGTTAACCGATAAGCTGTAGCGGTTGGACTCGCCGCCGAGTGTTGGATCCAAAGAGCCCAGTTCATCTATCAGGCCGCTTTGCACCGCGCGCAGTGGGATCTGGTCGGCGGAATTCCAGCTGTTGTCGTAACCTAAAAAGGTAATATGCAGGATGCTGTCGTCAGTCGCTTGTCGAAAACGAGCGAAGGCACTGGTTTTCGCAATGTCTTCATCAATATCGGTCCAGGGGCCATCGTACTGCTGCCACTCACCACCCACGGCAAGATTACTTTCGCCCACCGCCAGGTTGGTGGCAGCCACAGTACGCAGGAAACCATTTTCGCCAATCTCAAGCTTGCCGAAGGGTTGATCAAAAGACGACATCAGCGAAAAGTTGGCTGAGCCAGCCACAGAAAAATCGCCCTGCATCGCGCGGTAGGGCCCCTTTTGGTAGTCAATCCGCTGAATAAATTCCGGCGTGATAAAGTTAAGGTCGGTATACCCCTGACCGTGCCCATGAGTACGCATATTCACCGGCATACCATCCAGTGAAATACTAAAATCCGTACCGTGGTCGAGGTTAAAACCACGCAGAAAGTACTGATTCGCTTTACCTGAACCGCTGTGTTGGGTAACAACCATGCCCGGTACAAATTCCAGTATCTCACCAGGGCGCAGCAACGGGCGCTGAGCAATATCGCCGGCACCGATTACGCCTTCTGAGGCAGAAATCGACTCACCTATCAGGTCGCTTTGTTTACCAAACACCACTACGCGCTCAATGTGAGGGCCGTCTGCCCATGCAGAACAGGACAACAGGAGAGAGCAGGAATAAATCAGATATTTCAAAACGGGTACTCTTTTAAACGTTATATACAGATCATAACGTTTTACTCAGCGCATCAGATGCAGGATTCGTTAAAAAGAGCAGATTACTCGACAAGCGAGACAGCCGCTGGTGGGAAAACGGCGTACGCAAACAAATCCCGGTGCTGAGCGTGACAATATTGTCAGCCTGTACACTAACAATATTGTCAGTTGAACATCGCAAAAACTCTTATTAATGTGTCACTTATAACATTTTGTTAATAAGTTAACCGATGAATGTACTGGTAATAGGGTGTGGGGCGATTGGCAGCTTTTATGCCGAACGTCTGGCGAATGCTCAGGTAACTGTCACTGTCACAGCCCGCGGCGCTCATCTTGATGCGCTGAAGCGTAATGGCCTTACAGTGATCCACGATGGCGAAATCCGCCACCAGGCTGTGTCCGCCTGTTCTCATCCTGAATTAAAAGCTGCCTGCCAGGCTGATGATTTCGATGTCATAGTGATTGCGCTGAAAGCTACGCAAACCAAAGCGCTGCTCAACGAATTGGGTAGCTGGTTAGCGCGCGGCAAAACACCGCTGCTGTCGGTGCAAAACGGCGTGGATAATGAGCCTTTGCTGGCATCTACAGTGGGGCATGAACGAGTATGGGGCGGTTTGTCGGTGCGCAGTGGTGGCGAGATATCACAGCCCGGGGTGGCCACAACCACTGGCATTTACAAAGTTATTATGGGCCCCTGGCCCGCGTCGAATACTATCCCTCTCAGTCTGACGGCTTTGGCCCGTTTGTGGCAGAGCCAGAATGTGCCACTCGAGGTAAGCCAGGATATTCGCAAAGAGCTGTGGAAAAAGCTGATTGTGAATTGCGGGGTGAACCCGCTGTCGGCGGTCATGCGGCAAAAAACCTATGAGTTAACCCATCAGCCGGAGCTGGCCCAAAAGGTTTATGGCGCCATGCAGGAGACCGGCAGGGCAGCCGCGTACGATGGGGTAGAAATTACCCCTGATGAAGTAGATGACATGTTCAGCCTGATCAAGTCGTTCAACTCCATCAAAACCTCCATGTTAATTGATCTTGAGAAAGGCCGAGAGTTAGAACTCGACGCTATTCTGGGCAGTGTGATTGCTCGTTGCCGCTTGCTGGGTAAACCGGCACAAATTACCGAATCTCTATGGACAGAGCTGACTTCAAAACCCTTGCCAGACAGCCTGGATGGCTTGTTTAACCGGGAATAAAAACGCCGTTTGTCGAAGTAAGGAGTCTGACCGTGTTGTCGTCATTAAAAAGAAAGCTCTACGTGCCGGTGGCTATACTGGCCATTGTGGCCACCATTGCCCTGATTACCTCATTTTATGTGATTTCGGTGTTAGGCAATGCCCAATCCTCAGTGGAAGCCATTGAGCGCTACGCGGCAAAAGCCCGGCAAACGCAGTTCATGCTGGTGAATTATTTTGATGGGGAAGTGAGCGTTGCCGCGCTCACTGATGCGGTAAATGAACTTAAAAATATTCCCGACTCGCTGGCTTCTCATGTGCGGGCCAGTGAGTTTTCCGGCATGGCTAATCGGATAACGCAGGCTGGCGATCACCGTAAACAAATGCAGCAGTTGGAAGCGCAGTTACTCGCCGCCACTGACAGCTCCATTAATGAGTCCAATTCGTTCTTAACGTACGTTGCGAGAAAATTGTTGAAAGACCCGGTAGCGGTGCCTGAAGGGGAAGTCCGCACTATCATTGGTGCCACCAATAACACCGACACCAACTATCGTATCCAACGCCTGTTTTTACGCATGATAAACGACAGTAGCCTGGTACCGGAGGTGCGGGAATATATCAGTACCGCCATCGAAAATACCCGCAAAGACCTCATTGCGCTCACCGGCACGCCGGTTGAAAACGCGGCGCGGCGTGGTCTTGAACTCAATATTCAGGCCCAGGAAATTAGCGAGCAATACATTGACCATGCTGCCCGGCTGAGTGAGCTGAGAAAAGCACTGTTGAGTGACTTTTCAAACTTTATTACCCGCCTGGGCAACGTTCAGACCAGTCAGATTGATGGGAGCTTTTCTGATGTGCGTGGTGCCATCATCATGCTTTCCACACTGACTATCATTGGTATTGTGCTGGTGGTCCTTATTAACCTGGCGGCCGGGCGCAGTATTACCCAGAGTCTGGATTTAATCAGTAACCGGGCGGGCAAGCTTGCCGACGCTGGCGGCGACCTGTCAAAGCGTCTGGATGAGAGTGGAGATAGGGAGATCGCGCGACTGGCCCAACAGTTTAATCGTTTTATTGAACATATTCGCGGCATCGTCGGCGAAGTGAAAGAACTGTCTGCAACCACTTCTTCTATGGCCAGCTCTGTGAATACCGGCAATCAGTCGATTGCCCGTGATCTGGACGCGCAGTTAGAACAGGCGGATGGCCTGGCGACTTCTGCTGAAGAAATGCTGGCTTCTATTGAACAGGTTACCCAGCACGCCGGAGGAGCAGCTAAAGAGGCCAGTAACGCACTGGCAGAAACCCGCAACAGCCAGGCATTGCTTAATTCAACCCTGACCAACAGCCAGGCTATGTCCAGTGATGTGGCCAACGCCACCCGTCAAATGGAAAAACTGGCCGGCCTGGCCGAAGAAATAGGCGGCGTGGCCGAGGTGATTAACTCTATTGCCGAGCAAACCAACCTGCTGGCACTGAATGCTGCCATTGAGGCGGCCCGTGCCGGTGAACATGGCCGGGGCTTCTCGGTTGTGGCCGACGAGGTACGCAACCTGGCCACTAAAACGCAGCAGTCGCTGGGTCAGATTCAGGTGTCTATTGACGGGCTTCAGGGCGCCACCGAAATAGCCGTGAAGGCAATGCAAAGTACCCATACCATCAGCGACGAAATGGTTAAGCATACCCAGGAGGCGGCCTCTTCGCTGGCCCAGGTCACGGATATTATTGCCGCGATTGCTGACAATAATCATCAGATAGCCCTCAGTGTGGAAGAGCAAGCCGTGGTAATACGCGGTGTAAACAATGCTGTAGTGGCCATCAGGGATTTATCGGCCAATGCCCAGCAACGCACACAGACTGCGGCGGGGTCGACCGCCAGTATGTCGCAGCAGGCTGAGCAGTTGCGTCTGCTGGTCGCCAACTTTAAAACCGGCTAGCGTACCAATGACAACATGAAACCGGTGGCGTCAGACCCTACCTGGCGTGGTCGGGATTTAGTGCATGCCGAATCCGGCCAGGCATTTGTAATCCATCTGTAAAGATCGTTCTTTTTTGTGAGATGTTATCGGCCATATTACGCAATAATCATTCATTAAATTAGGATTTAAAATACCGTTATTAATTACTCGTAACGGAGAACCTTATTGATGAAACACGTATTACTTATTCTTTGCCTGACCCTGCTGCCTTCGCTGGGTGTGGCTGGTAATCCTGGCTACTCTGTAGACTATATCCGCGGTGAGGGGGATGTCGAAGGAATTAAGCTTGCCGCTCGTTACAACGCCGGACCACTCTCTTATATCAGCGACGATATCCTGCTGTACTGGGAAGCCAGCGTGAATTTCTGGGAATACGGGGCGGAAGATAACCACGATACTGATTTTGTGCTGGCGGTCTCGCCGGTTCTGGTAAAGCAAGTCGGAACAATCAAACAAGCTCCTCTGTTTCTGGAAGCCGGTATTGGCGTTTCACTAATAGAAGACACCTATTTTGCGGGTAAAGATGTTAGTACTCACTATCAGTTTGAAGTTCGTCTTGGTTTGATGATGCAGTTTGGAAACAATAACCAGCATCATGTTGCCGTGCGTTATTTCCATTACTCGAATGCCGGCTTCAAAAAACCCAACCCCGGACTCGATTTTATTGCCCTGTCTTACCAGCGGGAATTTTAGCTGCAAGGCTTAATGGCTGATTAAGCGAGCTTTAGCTTCATTTTGACTGAGGGCTTTCGCTTCAACCTGTTCCATGGTTTGTTGATTGCGATAGGTCGAGTATGCCAGAAAAACGGTTAACGAAACCAATCCAATGAGGGTAAAAATACGCAGGCTGCGGGCGTTACTCATAGCGAAAATATCCTTATTTTGACGATGTCTTCTGGTTAATTTATAGCCATGGATGCTCACAATGTAAAGCCCGTCAGGGTGTGCAGAATTATCATTGGGTATATAAACCCGGGCAACTGCATGGTCGCCCGGTCAAAATGACCTAGAGCGTAAACCGGTTTACCTGATCAGTGAGCTCAGCAGCCAGTGAGTCCAGTTGATCACTTACCGCTACCATCTGTCTGGCCGCCTGCAAGTTGTCGTCGCTGTTGGTACTGATTTGCTGGATATTCTGGTTGATATCTTCAATCACCTGAGTCTGCTCCTCGGTTGCCGTGGCCACCTGCATATTGACATCATTAATATGCTGGATCCCGGAGGCGATAGACGTTAGCAGTGTTTCAAGGTTTTGCGCTGCACTTACTACTTCTTCGGTCTGACCGCGGCTGTCACGCATTTTTACCAGGGCCTGATCGGAGTCATGCTTAAACTTATCAATCTTGCTCTGGATCTCATCGGTGGATTGAGCTGCACGCGATGCCAGGCTGCGAACTTCATCGGCAACGACCGAGAAGCCCCGGCCATGATCGCCGGCTCTGGCCGCTTCGATGGCTGCGTTCAGTGCCAGTAAGTTAGTTTGTTCTGAAATGCCGCGAATGGTATCCAGAATGCCAATAATGTCGGCGGTGTGAGAATCCAGCGATTCGATTACGGCCGTCACTTCTGATACCTGCCTGGCTAGCTGATTTATATTGGCCACCGCTCTGGCGGTGGTGTCCAGTCCGTTAGTTGACGTTGACGAACACTCCTGCGCATCGGCAGCAGCAGCCTGAGCGGACGAAGCAATATCATTCACCGTATGACTCATTTGTGTAAGCGCGGTGGCGACCTGAATAGTGCGGTCGCGCTGCTCTTCGCTATTTGCCTGTGTGGTTTTTGACTGGTTGGCCACCTCAAAAGCAGACTGACGCAGATTAGAACTGGTATCGGTCACCCGGGAAATAATGTCATGCAAGCTGGCAATGAAACGGTTGAAACCATCTACCAACTGACGCGTTTCCCGCTGTTCCGGCAGGGGAATTCGTTTGGTCAGATCGCCGTGGCCGTCGCCGAGTTGTTTAAACACTGCCGCGAGGTTTTCAATGGGTTTACTGATGGTGCCGGCCAGCCATACGCCAAGCAGGGCAAAACCGGCGGCAATCACCAGCGACCAGAAAATCATACTGAGACTGGCATTGTCCATTTGCGAGTACAGTTCATTTTCGGGCACCTGAGCTACAACATACCAGCCGGCGCTTTTTACGTAGGTACTGGCATAGAGCATCTCTTCACCGCGGGCCAGATTGAACGCTTGTTGTTGAAGTAACTGACTGGCAGTCTGCTGAGAGGTGACGTCGCGCAAATGCGATTTACCTAACAAGCCGGTATTGGAGTGCGCAATGATGGTGCCCTCACCATCTGTCATATAAATAAAACCGCTCTGGGCAATTTTAACGCTGTTTAATACATCAACCAGTTCATCCACAGACTTTGCAACGCCCGACATGCCGCGGCCATTGGTTTGCTGATAGTTGGCAAACAAACGATAACCCTGCCCGGGCTCGTTATACAAACTGAGCGAGGTTTCCTGACCACTGCTCTTGTAAGCGAAGAACCAGCCGTCGTACTGATCGTTTTTGAGAACCCGTAAAAAGCCGTCCTGATTCCAGTATTTATGGGTTTCACGGTCAACGAAAGAGGTAACAGTGAGGTCGTTAAAGCGTGCTATTTCGCCAAGGTACGCCACCAGACGTGACTCTCCCTGTCGGTCGGCACCGGCCGCCGACCAGGCAATAACGTCCGGATTATTGGCAATACTGAAAGCCACCGACTTCATCAGCGTGACCTCTTTATCTACCCGGTTGGCCACCTGCTTTACCATATTAGGTAACTGCGCGGTTTCCATATTGGTTTCCATCATATCCCGGGCGATGAATTGTTGAACTGTGCCCACCAGCAATGTCGAAGCGAGCACTGCGATGATCAGAATAGTAATGAGCTTTTGTTTAATACTAAGTGAGCTAAAGCGCATAGTAAGTACCTGGAAACCTTATAATTATTATTAAGCGGGACTGCGCACAGCGGCGTATACAGGGGCAATACCGAGTGTGCCGATGCCGTGGCGCTGTAATAAATGTATTAGGTTGCAAGAGGTCGTACAAGTTGAAATTAGGCTGGTAACACAATTACTGGTTTTTGTTATCTTTTTGTTTACAAGTGAAGGGGCGGCCGGCGCCATGAAAAAAGGCCACTCAGAGGTGGCCTTAGGTAGTCTGATGTATCAAATTAGAAGTGATCGGCATGGAAACGCAGGTGATCACCAATAAATGAAGCAATAAAGTAATAGCTGTGGTCATAACCGTCATGCTGGCGCAGCGTCAGCGGGTACTGGTTTGCTTCAGCAGCCTGTTGCAGCGCTTCAGGCTTGAGTTGTTCAGCCAGGAAATTATCATCCAGCCCCTGATCGACCAGCATCGGCGTTTGCGCTTTACTGGCATTGATCAGACACACGGTATCGTGAGCTTCCCAGGCTGACTTATCGTCACCCAGATAAGCGGTAAAAGCTTTCTGGCCCCAGGGGCAGTTAACCGGATTGGTGATCGGGCTGAAGGCTGACGCCGAAGTAAACATACCCGGGTTTTTCAGCGCGATGCTCAGCGCACCGTGACCGCCCATTGAATGGCCAGCAATGGCACGTTTATCAGAAACCGGGAAGTTTTCTTCGATGATGGCAGGCAGCTCTTTTACTACATAGTCGTACATGTGGTAGTGGGTAGCCCAGGGCGATTGGGTGGCGTTGACGTAAAAACCGGCCCCTTTACCCAGATCGTAGTTGTCATCGTCGGCCACATCATCACCTCTTGGTGAGGTGTCTGGTGCCACAATGGCTACGCCTAACTCAGCGGCCACGCGTTGCGCGCCAGCTTTTTGCATAAAGTTTTCGTCGGTACAGGTCAGGCCGGACAACCAGTAAAGGACCGGAACCTTAGTGCCATTGCTGCATTGTGGCGGCAAATATATCGCAAATCGCATGGTGCAGCGATTCACCTCAGAGCGATGAGTGTACTGCTTATGCCAGCCACCAAAGCTTTTATTACAACTGATATTTTCTATTGTCATGATGTCTTCCGATGTGCAATGAAAAAACTACCCCGCCACCCTAATGTGGGTCATGGTGCTGGTGGCGGGAGCAGTGATTAACCGTTGTAATGAATTACACTGCGGATACTTTTGCCTTCGTGCATTAAGTCGAACGCTTCGTTAATGTCTTCCAGACCCATAGTATGAGTAATGAAGTCATTCAGAGCGAATTTGCCAGCCAGGTAGTCTTCAACAATGCCCGGCAGTTCTGAACGGCCTTTTACGCCACCAAAGGCAGTACCGCGCCATACACGACCGGTAACTAACTGGAATGGACGGGTAGAGATTTCCTGACCAGCACCGGCTACACCTATGATGACCGACTCACCCCAGCCCTTATGGCAACACTCAAGCGCTGAGCGCATTACGTTAACGTTACCAATACACTCAAAAGAGTAATCCACGCCGCCGTCAGTCATTTCTACGATCACTTCCTGAATCGGCTTGTCGTAGTCTTTCGGGTTGATGCAGTCTGTGGCGCCCAGCTTTTTCGCCAGTTCAAACTTAGACTCATTCAGGTCGATACCAATAATGCGCCCGGCTTTTGCCATAGAGGCACCAATGATGGCAGACAAACCAATACCGCCCAGACCAAAGATAGCAACCGTATCGCCTTCCTGTACTTTTGCTGTTTTAGTTACAGCGCCCATACCAGTGGTAACACCACAACCCAGCAAGCACACTTCTTCCAGTGGCGCCGTAGGATTCACTTTGGCCAGAGAAATTTCTGGCAGCACGGTGTACTCAGAAAAGGTAGAGCAACCCATGTAATGGAAAATTTCTTTGCCGTTACAGGTAAAGCGGGTGGTGCCATCTGGCATCAGGCCTTTGCCCTGAGTTTCGCGAACTGCGCTACACAGGTTAGTTTTACCAGACAGGCAGAATTTACACTTGCCGCATTCTGCGGTGTACAGTGGAATAACATGATCGCCCACTTTTAAAGAGGTAACGCCTTCACCTACTGATTCAACAATACCGCCACCTTCGTGACCCAGAATAGACGGGAATACGCCTTCCGGATCGTCACCTGACAGGGTAAACGCATCGGTATGACAAACACCTGTGGCAACAATTTTTATGCGCACTTCACCCGCTTTAGGTGGCGCAACCTGCACTTCTTCAACGCTTAATGGTTTGCCGGCTTCCCAGGCTATCGCTGCTTTACAGGTAATGACATCTGCCATATTTCACAATCCTCTTGGTTTTCTTAACTTGATTTAACTGATTACATTTATTGTAGACCTGATAGAATTAGTAACAATAGCTGATTTATGTAAATAACCTTTACCATATGGTAATAATCGGAGTGGTATGGCGAATTGGGAAGGTATTAACGAATTTGTCGCCGTGGTTGAGGCGCAAAATTTTACGCTGGCGGCAAAGCGGCTGGGGCTCTCTACAGCGCAGGTTTCGCGTCAGGTGGCAAAACTGGAGAACCGGTTAAGTACCAAGCTACTTAACCGTACCACCCGTGTGGTGGCAGTTACAGACTCCGGAGAGACCTTCTACCGCCATTGTAAGCCTATTCTGGAAGAGCTCACCGCGGCAGAGAAAGTGGTTACCGACCTGCAGGCAAAACCTACCGGTAAGTTAAAAATGACCGCGCCGGTGACTTACGGTGAACGCATTATTGCTCCCATAGTGAATGACATTTCAGCGGCGCATCCTGATTTGGAAATTCAGCTTAACCTGACCAATCAGCTGGTCGATTTGATCCATGATGGTTACGATCTCGCGATTCGTCTGGGCGAGCTTGAAGATTCTTCCTATATTGCCCGCCGACTGTCCAGCCGGGCCTGGCATCTGGCGGCTTCTCCTGCTTACCTGGAAAAGCGTGGAACGCCTCACTCGTTGTCTGAATTACCCAATCATCAGTGTATTCTGGGCACCTCAGATAACTGGAAGTTCAGCCGTAATGGCAAGCAAGAAAATGTCAGGGTAAAACCGCGCTTACGCTGTAACAGCGGTGTGGCGCTAATAGATGCCGCGCTTAAAGATCTCGGTATTATTCAGTTGCCCGATTATTACATCCGGCCATGCCTGGCATCGGGAGAACTTATCGAGTTGTTGCCCAACCTGCAAATTGCTCACGAGGGCATTTGGGCGGTGTATCCGCCTACCCGCCATTTATCACCTAAAATTCGCATGGTCATTGATAGCTTAGTCGCTGGCATTCAAAAACTGTAATGATAATTATTATTATTTGCATCTAGTTGATTATCCGGTTACATTAATGGCGTACGTAGTTTTAATAGTGTGTCTCTTAACTCTATTAGAATCCTTTTAGCAGGCCCTCATCCACTGGCCTGCTTTTTTTTTTGCTGTTAATAAATCAACCAAAAAAGGCCTAAAGTAGGAGATCATCCCGGCTAAAATTGGCTTAGGCTTAGTTGAACAGGTTTATTAAACAGGTGAACTATGCGAGCGGTTGTTTTTGCTTTGGGCGTTCTGAGTATGGCCAGCGTGCATCAGGCCCGGGCCGATGTTGAGTTGACAGACGATTTCGTCAGTGCCCAACCCCGGGTACAGCTTTACATGGCCTATGCCGAATATAAAATGGCTAATTATCCCCTGGCCCATGCTATGTGGCAGCAGATTGAAGGCAGCGCTAAAGCCGAAGCGTTGTTTAATCTGGGAATCCTCTACGAGCAGGGCAAAGGCGTAGAGCAAAGCCTGATTGCTGCCCGCGATTATTATTTGCAGGCCGCCGAAGCCGGAAGCCGCGCCGGCGCTTATCAGGTAGGGTTAATGGCGCTGGAACATCCACAATTGGTATCGGCAGAGACAGCGCGGCACTGGTTAATGGTGGCCGCTTTAGATGGTGACGAGGATGCCGGCCGGCTGCTTAAAACGCTTGCTAGTGATGGGCCTGACAGCAGTGATCCCATGCTCAGCGTTAAACGTTTACTTATGCGCGGTGATAATGAGCAAGCTATTGCTCAACTGATTAAACTCAGCGAGCAATCCCCTGCCAATTATGCAGCGATAACTGAACTGGCCTGGCTGTATGAAACCGGCCTGGCGGTGCCTCGCGATCTCAATAAAGCTGCTGAACTCTTCTCGATAGCTGCTGAAGCAGGCAATGCCAGAGCGCAGTATGCTTTGTCGGTGATGTATTCAACCGGTGCAGGCAAGCCGGTGGATCCGGCGTTAAGTATGCAGTGGTTGAAAAAATCTGCCGCGCAGCACTATAAGCCAGCGGTGGCTCAGCTTTCAGCAGAGGCAAAGCCTGAAAACTAACCCCAAATTTTGTTAGTAAGTGTGTCTGACTGACCACGGCTATGCCATTTAGTGGTAGGCTGGTTTGTATCTGTAGCGAGTATGGTATTAAAGATGGAGAAGCTTTTTCTCGGTATAAAAGGTCAGTTGGTTTGCCTCGATAAGGCTTCGGGCAATAAGCTCTGGGCCACCAAACTGAAATCCACCTCTGGTGTCACTAACCTGTTATTTGAAGATGACAAAGTGTTTGCCTATTCAGGTGGGCATTTATTCTGCGTTGCGGCCAAAGATGGCAAGGTGTTGTGGGAAAACAAACTTGATGGTCTGGGCTACGGCCCGTGTATCATTGCCAGCGAAAACCAGAATGCCTCGCTAATTGCCGATCAGCTTCAGGCTCAGCAGTCTTCTGCGGCCACAGCCGGAGTCATTGCGGCAACGGCGGGGGCGTCGTCGGCTAATGGAGCGGATTAGTCTGTCCTGGAAAAGCTCTTCAATAGTGGTTAATTTTACCTTTACTTGACCACTGAAGAGGTAAAGTCTGCGGCCTTAATAATCAGGAATACGTTAAGGAATCGCATGCTAAAAAGAAGAGTAAAACGGCTATCATCCTCTCTGATTGCTGCCCTGGTGCTGGCATTGCCTGCCGCCCATGGCACGGCAGATACCTTTAGTGCCGGCGGTGGCTGGCCATTCATTCTGGCGCCTACTGTCACCCTTAAACAGGGCAACAATATAGAGTATTACGCTAATTATAAACTCGGCCTCGACGACGGTTTTACAGCTGGCGTGCAGTGGGCCGAAGGCCATCATGTGTGGGGCGGTTTTGTTGGTGCTGTTGGTGCACGTAAAACCGATTTACCCTGCGGTTCAGATCCCGTCAATTGTCCCGCTTTTAATATTGTTATCACCGACAGAAAAACTACCCAGGGGCTAGGCTTGTCTTATGAGTACCGTTTCTTTGGCGCCAAAGAAGGCTGGGCGTTAAGGCTGGAAGCCGGGTATGGCAAGGCATCCGGTACCAATGCAAAGCGCATGGATGGCAATTTACAGGTTGTATATCACTTTTAGGAGGACGGAAGACTGTTGAGGTAATCGGTTGCCTCCTGGACTCCGGCTTCGCTCGCTTTTGTAAGCCAGGCTACGCCGGTCGCACGGTCGGCAGGGGTACCCTTACCTTCTATTAGTGCAACACCATAATGATATTGAGCCAATGAGGAATAGCCCGCTTCATCATTAGTCATGGCGCCGCGCTTGAGCAGCGCTGTAGCCTTTTGCTCATCTCTGGGAACGCCAACACCGGTATCATATATTTGCGCCAGCCAGATCATTGAATAAACACTGTTAAAGCGTTCAATGCAGTCCTCAAAAATCGCAATGGCCGCATCGTGATCGCCCACCTTTTCTGCGGCATAACCATACAAACATTTAATCGGCTTAGTGCTGGCTATAAAGGATTCGTAACTTAACTCACTGGTGTTCCCGCTGCCATCTTCGTGCTGTGCAGAAACCGGGCGAATAGCGAATAACAGGCTAATAGCTGCAATGACTAAAGAAATGTTTTTCATGGTGACTCCCGGCGGTTAGCTAGCTTCACTTTAAATGACTGGTGGAGGGATGAAAATGGTGCTTTGGGCGGAAAAAACTAAGTCGGTGAGATCAATAAGATAAATTGGACGACGAGGCACATAACAAGATCATTTAAATTGCAAATGTTATGATATAACATAATTTTTATAGCTATTTAATTCCTCAATCTACTTTCATTTCCGGATTTATTACCATGCCTGACGCCGTTATCAGCGCATCAAACTTATGCGTTGATGTGCAAACAAAGAAAATTCTAAAAAATGTTTCCTTTAATGCTAACAGGGGAGAGGTGCTTGCCTTACTCGGCGGAAACGGGGCTGGTAAATCGACTACGATTAAGACCTTTCTGGGATTAATAAAGCCAACTTCAGGCTCGGTGTGGCTGGATGGCGTGGATGTGCAAAAAGCCCCTGATATTGTTCGTCAGAAGGTGGCCTAATTACCGGAATCGGTCATGTTATACGGGCATTTAACCGCGATTGAAAATATCCAGTACTTTTTATCTTTGTCGGGTAAAGACAAGTCAGAAACAGAGATTGTTGCCGCCCTTCAACGAGTAGCATTGCAAGAGTCAGCCTGGCGCGCCGCACTGAGTGGTTACTCTAAAGGCATGCGGCAAAAAACAGCAATCGCTTTAGCACTGCTGCGTGAAGCCCCTATTCTTTTTCTGGATGAGCCCACGTCCGGGCTAGAGCCGGTAGCTATTGATGAGTTTAACCGCCTGGTAAGTCAACTGGCTGCACAGGGTGCCACCATTTTAATGGTTACTCACGACGTGTACGGGGCCTGCCATGTAGCTAATCGCATTGGTTTGCTTCGGGACGGTGAGATTGTAGGCATGTTTGATGCCCCTGAGCAGGGAAATATTGATTCAGAAGCGGTGCATAAAGCCTTTACTCAGGGAGTCGTTGCATGAGTAGCACTGTCTTTACCATCGCCAGGGATGAATGGCGTTACTGGCGGCGTTCTAGCCTGGCGCAAACCGTGTTGATTATTGCGTTGCTTCTTGCCGCCGCGTCGGTCTGGGTAACGCATGCGGCCATTAGCCATACCACTGAACAGCGTCAGCACATGCAGTCAGAATCGATTACGGCATTTGAAGAGCAGCCCGATCGTCATCCTCACCGAATGGTGCATTATGGTCATTACCTGTTTCGTGCTCCTCCGCCACTACTGTTAATTGTTCTGGGATTTGGGGTGATGACCCGGGAGCGGGAAGCCGGCACGCTGGATTTTCTTAAAGTACAGGGCGTATCGCCACTGGTTTTACTCGCCGGTAAAGGTGTTGCAATGGCAGGGGCTGGTTTGCTGGTGCTTACCCCGTTAATTATCGGTGCCTTGCTTACTGTGTTAAACGGTGCCCAGGTAGTGCCGGTACTGACCTTTATTTTGAGTTACCTGATTTACATTGTGGTGTGGTGCGCGCTGGTGTTGTTGATATCAACTTTGGCTCGTTCTAACAGCGTTAGCTTCAGTGGTCTGGTGGCGGTATGGATCCTACTGTGCCTTGTAGTACCGAGGATCGCGAGTAACACAGCAAGCGTAATGGTTGCCTCGCCAGGTAAGTTGGAAACGGATTTTGCGGTGCTAAAGAAACTGCGTCAGATGGGGGATGGGCATAATGCTAACGATCCGGCGTTTAAAGCTTTTAAAGATAATTTGCTAGCGCAATACAACGTAGACTCTGTGGAGGATCTACCGATTAATTTCAGAGGCGTAGTGGCGCAAAAATCTGAAGCGGATTTAACCGAAGTGTTAAATGAATTTGCTGAACAGCAAATGGCGCAACAGCTATCACAGGCAGTTATTGCCAGAATGTTTGGCTGGCTATCTCCGATGATAGCTATTCAAAATGCGTCGATGAAGCTTGCTGGCACGGACCTGGAAAACTATCAGCGGTTTATGCGCGAGGCCGAAGCTGTACGTTTTGAATTTGTGCAGTCTCTGAATAAGCTTCATGCCGAGGGCATGAGCCTTGAGCAGGATGCTAATAAATATAAAAATGCAGAGGCTAGAAAAGCCGCTACCGTGGACGCTGAAAACTGGCAGATGCTGGAAGAATTTCAATTTACGCCGTTGCCAGCCGGACAACGTTTTTCTAATAGCCTGACAGCCGTACTGCAATTGCTTTTTGCTGCCGGATTAGTGCTGGGTTTCACTTATATAGCAGGTAGACGAGTATGAGTTGGTCAGATATCCGTCGTGAAACCGCGTTTGTTTTACGCAAAAAAAGTGTGTCTCTACTGTTAGTGGCTGCCTGCGCAATGGCTCTCTTTTCGGTCTGGACGGGCAGTGTTGAGGTGGCGCAACAAGAAGCCACTATTGAGCGTTTACTGGAGGGGGATAAAGCGGATCGGGAAGAGGTAACCCATGAGCATCACGCTTATGGCTATATTGCCTATTACACCTTTCACCTGACGTATGCGCCGCCCTCGCCACTGGCCTTTGCAGCATTGGGAGTGCGGGATGTGTATCCCTGGAAACACCGTATCCGAATGTTGGCTCTGGAAGGACAGATTCACGAGTCAGACACGCAAAACCCTGAACTGTCACTAGCCGGCAAAATTGATTTTACCTTTGTTATTGCTGTGTTTGCACCGCTCATTCTGATATTACTACTACACGATCTTCGGGCGGCTGAGCGTGCGGCTGGCCGTCATGACTTTTTGATTGTTACGGCCAGAACGCATAGCAGCTTATGGCCATTACGTGCCGGATTAATTGTGCTGGGGCTGTGGCTGGCCCTCATCCTGCCGTTCATTGGCGGCGCCGTAATCAACGGGGTACCAATCTGGCAAATGGCAGCGGTGTGCGCCGTAGTGCTGGTTTACTTACTATTCTGGTCGTTGCTGTGTTACTGGGTTGCGCGTTTTACCTTTCCCGCTCCGGTGTTGGCATCGCTACTGTTGGGGATTTGGTTAGCGACGACTTATATCATACCGTCGGTTGGCAACGTGGCTATCGAGGAGGCTTATCATGGGCCTGAGGGCGGCGATATCCTGATGACCCAGCGTGAAGCGGTAAATGATGCCTGGGACCTGCCACACCAGACGACCATGGATGCGTTTGTTGTATCTCACCCCGAGTGGCAAGGCAAAACTGAAACCAGCAGTCTGTTTGAATGGAAGTGGTATTACGCCTTTCAGCAAGTGGGCGATGAAAAAGCCCGGCCACTCTCCCAGGCTTATCAGCAAATTGCTGAACAACGCTATGAAGCGGCGGGATGGATAGCACTACTGTCGCCAGCAACGCTGTTTAAAAGAACCCTAACACGCTGGGCTGATACGGATGCAAAAGCTGCATGGCAATACGAACGCGATATCCGCACTTTCCATGCTGAATTACGAGAGTTTTATTACCCCTTCCTGTTTAACGGCAGTGAGTACAGTGAGGAGTCGTTAGCAGAAAGGCCTGCTTTTCAACCCAACAATACCAATAAATATCCAGGAATCTTTCATTGATAACCCGGCAAGCCGACTTTTACATCTGGCAGTGTTAGCAGGACTTTGCGCGACAGTGGCTGCGCAAACGAGAGATTCAGGCAGTGATGATCCCGAATCTATCTCGGTGGTAAAACAGCGTCGTGCTTATGGCGGTTATGCCCCTTTAAAAGAGCTACCTTTAGCTGGCTCCAGTGCGATGGAGCAAGTTTATGCGGGCAGCGAAACGCTGCTCGTATAGTTTCAGTTGCTTACAGCCAACCCTTCTGTCGCGCAATTCGGGCCGCTTCAATACGATTGCTGGCATTCAGTTTACTGGAGGCACTGGATAAATAGTTGCGCACCGTACCCGGCGACAAATGCATTTCATTGGCGATTTGTTCAGTTTGATAACCATCTGCAGCCAGTTTAAGCGCTTTGCGCTCTTTGTCGCTTAACGGGTCGGCCTCTTCCCAGGCATCTATAATAAGCTCTGGCGCAATCATTTTGCGGCCCTGCATTACACGGCGAATGGCATTGGCCAGATCGTCACTGGGAGCGTCTTTAAGTAAATAGCCTTTTACACCGTATTCCATGGCACGTCGTAAGTACCCTGAACGGGCAAAAGTGGTAAGTATAATGACTTTACAGGCCAGAGATTGCTGTTGAATTTGCTGAGCTAATTCCAACCCTGTCATCTGGGGCATTTCAATGTCGGTTAGTACCATGTCGGGGTTAAGTTCGCTGATAAGTTGCAAGGCCTGTTTACCGTTGCTGGCTTTGCCTACGACCTGCATGTCCGGCTCTAAATCTAACAGCGCAGACAATGCGCCTAGCAGCATTCCCTGGTCTTCGGCAATCAGAATATTAATGGTTGTATTCATAGTGGCACCGTTACGGTTATGCTAAATCCTTGTGTATGATCAAGCGACAACTCGCCGCCCAGTTGAGCGACGCGCTCGCGCATACCTTTTAGCCCATTTCCTTCAGGGCCGGCTTTGCTACTGCCATTATCGGCAATAGTAAGTTTGAGCTGCCTGGCTGCTTCGCTCAGTGTTATCTGGCAGCGGGTTGCGTTGGCGTGCTTTACCAGATTGGTAACTGCCTCGCGGACAATAAAGCCGAGTGTGCTGTCTATATTAGCAGGCAAGGGGGTCTCAGGAATATGGTAATGAAAGTCAACCTCAATTGAATTGAGCAGGGTTTTGGCGTTGGCTAATTCTGTGGCCATATCTTTCCGGCGATATCCGGTAACAGCTTCCCGTACTTCTGCTAAAGCACTGCGACTGATCTGTTCGAGTTCGGCAATTTCCTGACGGGCTTTGTCGGTATCATGATCAAACAGTTTTTGCGCCAACTGGGCCTTCATGGTAAGCATGGAGAAGGTGTGACCAATCAAATCATGTAGGTCCCGGGCAATCCGCTCGCGTTCGGCCGTAGTAGCGAGACGCTTGACCTCTTCCTGGCTGAGTTTTAGCAGCGTATTCTTCTTCGCCATTTCACGTTGAAAAACATTGACGCCGCCAATCATGATAGAGAAAGTCAGTGCCGGCACGTAAAAGTAAGCCGGTAAGTCGCGCAGCCAGGCTAGTAACACAATGTAAACCAGTATGAGCGCTATGGTGGCAAGGCTCTGTTTTGGTTGCCCCACGTGTGCCGCAAATGCACTGGCGTACACAAAAAATACGCCGGCTCCCGGATTAACCAGGGTGAGTACCGTGCCTATTACACAGATGGCGGCAATGTAAAACAGGGTGTGAGTACCAGATGTCCAGTAAGCACGAAAATAACAGATAAGGAAAAACAGTATACCTGTTGCCGACAGCCACACATGCCATTCCGGAGGATCGTAAAACACAAAGTGAACAAAAAAAGTGCCCAGGTAGACCAGCCATAGGTAGGGCAAAACGCCAACGTCGGTGTTGGCTGGCAACAAGCGGCGATGTACCGTTGTGGCCAGCTTTTTAAGGTGGTTAATCATGTTTACTCAAAGTAAATATTATCGAGTTCAAAGTTAAAATTCGGCGTTGCGGCACCGGCAACCCAGCCAATCCCAGTGACGTTAGTCCAGTCAACACCACCTATATCACTCAGGTTAACCGACACCTGTCGACACTGGTCTGTTACCGTAAAATTAACCTCGCTGGGGCGGCCGGTTTGAGACGTTAGCACCATTAATCTTAAGACGTTTTCAGTGCCCGTAACATCAAATACTATACGCTTGAAATTACTAAGATTATAGCCAGCATCCATGGACTCTGTGAACATCAGAAAAACGCCCGACCACGGATAGGCAAACTGCTTACCAACAGTGCCTGAAACTTTTAGTGCGCCATTACCATGACAGCCCTGGGCAATGTGGTTAATGGTGGCTGTAGAATTACCTTGCATCATCTGGTCAGTGGATACTACAAACCGGCCACCTAACTGTGACTTAAGGTCTGTATTGAATTGACTTACCATGCCTGTCTCGGGCGTGTCACCAGTGGTAGTCTGAGTGTCAAAATAGGCAGCGACCTGAAAACCATTTTTGACTATCCACCGAATATGTTGGGTATGTTTGATGTTCGTCCTGGGATCTTTGTTGAGCACGATGAAATCTGCCCGCGCACCACTGCGTAAATGGCCTCGCTCGCCTAAATTAAATGTCGAATAGGGTAAGTAGGTCGCGGCGGTCAGCGCTTCGGTAGGCGATAGGCCACTGTCTACCAGTAAGGCCAGCTCATCGTGCAGACTGATCCCATGCGCAGTACCTTGGTTTGGCGCATCGGTTCCTGCTAATACCGCGATACCTGCTTCATACATTCTGCGGGTATTTTCTATTGCAATGGCAAAGTAATCTTCCGCCACCCGGCCAGAAGCAATATCGTTAGCAATTGCGTGCTTCACATCAGCCGCCAGATGAGAGCTAAAAACGGAATTCTCGATTAATGCCTGCCCCCGCCCTTCCCCGGCCAGGGATGCCAGAATTGATAAGGTGGGGATGACGAACATGTCCTGAGATTTCATCAGTGCAATAAGTTCGTCACTGGCTGGCGTGCCACCAAAAGTATGAACCAGGCCATCCGCTCCGGCCTTAGCAGCATGCTCTGCCGAAGCCAGATCCATGACGTGCACTACCGCCATAGCGTTTTGAGCATGGGCTGCTCTGACTACAGCCGCCAGGGTGTCATAATCAATAGACGTAAAACGGCCTTTGTGATCGGCATGACTGGCCCATGCGTCGTAGACAATCTTGATGTAGTCGGAACCCTCGGCCAGTCGCGCAGCCACAAAGTCGCCGGCTTCCTGGGGGGGGGCGATAGTTGGAATAGCAATGCCATACTCGGTGCCATGTCCGCCGGCACTGGTTACCAGCACACCTGAAGAAAATAAGTCGGCTTCCGTTACCTCATCCAGGCTAATCCGCTGGCCTTTTTTTGCCAGGAAAAACCGAGTATCAGTAAACATATCCAGGCTGGTGGTTACGCCATATTGTAAAGATTGCTGCAGCGCGTTACCCCAGGAGTGTGTATGGGCATCAATCAGGCCCGGGATCACAAAGCCGCCCTGACCATCAATTACCGTGACATCGGTTGCTGTGCCAGGGTTTACTATACGTCCTTCATGGATGGTGAGCTCTGTATCGTCGTGCCATTGCTGGCCATCAAAAACCGCAATGTTAGTTATTCGATAACTGCCGCTGTCAGGAATAGTACGGCTGTTTTCGGCATTAGTTGCTGCCGGCTGCGGCGTTACTTCCGGAGTAGGAAGCACACTAATAAACAGGCCGATAAGTGCTAATATCACCACTACAATGATTGAGAATCTCATGATGTTGTCCTTGTTTAGTGACGGTTGTCGATAACGTTGAATCGATTTACACAGAGGCCTAGAAAGACCAGCGTGTAGACAACTAATACGCCAGCATGCAAATACCAGGGCGCGCCCAGACTATTGCCCTGAATTGCCAGTGCCAGTTGTGCCAGGTGGTAAGCAGGGAAGATATTGGCTGCCATTTCAAGCGTTGACGGAAATAGCTGAATGGGTACCCACAGGCCGGATAAAAATGCCATGGGCAGGTAAATAAGATTGACGACTGCTGGTGCTGCTTTGGCTGATACTGACAAGCCAATATACAGTCCGATTGCACAGAATGGCAACGTACCGAAAAGCACGGTTATGAGTGTAGAAATCCACTGAGTGCGGGTCATAGTAACGCTACCAAACGCGGCTCCCAGAGCAAACAGACTCAGTATAATGACCAGTGCAAATAACATGGCCGTAATAATACGGGCAGCAAAATAGCTGCTAATTGGCATTGGGCTTACCTGCTTTAGGCTCAAAATCCCTTTGTCTTTATCGGTGGCCACATCGGCTCCGAAAGAAAATAACGCCGGGCCGATAGCGCCGAATACGGCATAGGTGGCCATCAGGTATTTTGCCGCCTGACCTGGTTGACCGCCCATGGCGTTAAACAGTAACCCAAAAAACACATAGAACATCAGCGGAAAAGCAAGGCTCGGGATCACAAAGCCAGGACTGCGTAGTGTCTTTAATAATTCTGTTTGAGTCTCTAACTGCAATATTTGCCAGCGCTTAGAGAGCGACAACGGTTGCGAAGTGATCATGACGATATCTCCTGATTATTTACAGCGCTATTTGGTGAGACTGTGGATTGAGTGAGGTGTAAAAATGCATCCTCCAGTGATATCCCTGACACTGTCAGATCAAGGGTTGTAATGTCAGCGTCGAATAGCGCCATCAAATGCGTTTGTGGGGCTGTTGAGTACACCTCAATATAGTCGCCGCGGCTATGCACTTTGGTATCTGGCAGGAGTTTTTGAACAACTTCATGCGAAGTGTTACTGCGAAAGCGCAGACGTTTACCACCCAGCTCTGCTTTGATCTGTTCGGGTACGCCCTGAGCGACTATTCGCCCTTTGGATAACACGATAATTCTGTCGGAGAGCGCATCAGCTTCTTCCAGATAATGGGTCGTTAGTAATACCGACGCGCCTCGCGCTGCTAATGCCCGGATGCAGCGCCAGAATTCGCGCCGGGCTGTGGCATCCAGGCCGACAGTCGGTTCATCCAATATCACCAGGCGTGGATTACCTATAATAGCCATAGCGAATAGCAGCCGTTGCTTCTGACCACCAGATAAGGTTTGCACTTTTCGCTGTTGCAGATCTGTCAGTAAGGCTTTTTCAAGAGCGTCCTCTAGCGACAGACTGTTTGGATAATAGCTGGCAAACAACCGCAACTGCTCTATAACCTTTACGTTATCGGGTAACGCAGCCGACTGCAGCATGACGCCCATTTGTTGTTTGGCAGCCCAATGCCCGGCGGGATGGCCGAAGACAATAACCTCCCCGGAATCAGCTTTCAGCTGACCCAGCAGCGAACCGATAGTGGTGGTTTTTCCCGCGCCATTTTCACCGAGCAATGCCACCACTTCATTAGGTTGAATAGTCAGCGAGACATCGTCGACGGCGCACACTTTACCAAAGCGTTTTGACAGATGATTAATGCTGACGAGCGGTTTATGATCTGCTTGCATACTGTTTCTCCGTGATTATGGATTCAGTATGCCCGGTGCTGGTGTGAGAGATAATTAGCAAGTGTCATCAATATAATGTGACATTTGTCATATTGTCTTTTGGTAGCTGTAGTATAGAAATTGTCTATGCCAACTGAATTGGCGGCGATTGGCTCCTCAACGACTCGCAAAATACAAACAAATATCCTCTGCGGATTCTTCCTCGCCGGCTACACAAAGTTGGTTGTCGGCAATAAATGCAGGTTCGCGGTGTAAAGACTCTTTATTACTTCGAAAACCGGTGTGTTAGGTGTGGAGTCAAAAATCTCGATTTATGAGTCTTAATCGCTCACCTTGTCTGCGGCCAGGCTTTATTGGGATTTGGTGGGAATAGAAACCTCAACCGTCTGATTATTAAATGTATTTATCTTTCCTGTTTAAAATGAAGGTGGTATAAATGCAGTACTGAGATTTAGTGCTGTATACAGGGATTGTTGTGAAAATTAGTCTTATAACCATTACTTTGCTGGCCATCTGAGCCTATTTTCTTTTAAGTCAGTCTGAGTCACCTGACCTGGCGTCAACTAAAAATACACCAATCGAAACAGTGCAAACTTCAACCGTCGTTGAGCCGGGATCAGCTACGCCACGCGCAGAAGGTGATTCCGCTCCTCAGCCTGCTGCTGAATCCCAGCCAGACGTTAAATTAGATACGTTATCCGACCTTGAGTTGTTCCTTGGCGGTGAATATGCAGGGGGCATCTTATATGAAGGTGAGCTTTATGACTATCTGATGGGGTTGTGGGATCAGACATCGCTGGAAATCACCGAGAATAACTACCAGGTGGTTTTTACCGCAGTGGAAAGTAGCGGGAATACTGGCTACTTGATTCATGTTAGTCCCGAGTACACCGAAGCGGACCAGCAAAATTTTGAATACTATGCGAAGCATACAGAGGTTGAGAGTTTAGTATCCTCAACAGAATTTGGCCTGCGCTCAGTGGATAAAGAGAAGGTATTAAGCCGCCTCGCGAGTGAATACGAGCCTGGCGATATTAGCATTGTAAACATGGGGTGCATGGAGAAAAGGTGTTCGGTTTATATAGATGCTAAATCAGACAAAGCATTTAGTGATTTTGCTGACTACGCAAGTGAACACATGGATGCAGCTATCACAAGTATGCAGGGTAAAAAGCTAGATGAAGGCTTACTCTGGCTAATATTTTAGCGCTGGCTAAAATTGCCAGTATCCCAGGCGTTTGCGCATTTTAAACTGGCGGATAAGATTGCGCGGCTTGGGTTTGAGCGCTGGTGGGTGATTAATTTGCTCTGCTACTGCATCGAGAATACGTTGAGAGGCTCTGCCGTCCCGTGAGGGATGCACCTTCTGCATATACTGCTCTATTTCCTGTTGCAGGGAGTTATTCTCAGATAACGCGGATTGCAGAGCACTTTCCAGCTGCTCCGGCGCGGTAACGTCCATCAGCGGTGACTCGGGTTGTGAATTCCTGAACGTCACTACCGGCTTGTTTAACAATAAAAACTCAGTGATCACCGACGAGGTATCAGAAAGCATGACATCCGCTTGTAACAGCAAAGGAATCACACTCTGTTCTTCTGTAACCGTGAGCTTATCGTGCTGGCGTTCCGGTATCGAGCCTGAACATCCGGGTCCATCTTAGGGTGGAATTTGATGATCCACTGCCAGTCGTGCTTTCGACTTAACTCATCAATGGTATCGATTAACGCTTCTGTGCTGGTAAAACTGGGTGAGAACGTTGGTGCATAAAGGATCATGGGTTTAGCGTTTGGTTCTGCCGGTGGAGCAGAGAAAAGTGGGTCCAGTTTTGGCCAGCCGGTTTCTTTTACCTTAAAGTGCTGATGTTGTTGTTGCAGCTCATAGAAGCGTTCGGTGAAAAACGGCCCCTGTGTGCAGTACAGATCAAAACAGTCCCGGATCCGAAAGTGGCCTTTCTTCTTCCACTCAAAACCATGGAATACCGCAACCTTTAAACCGGGTACAAACGCCGGTACGATATTGCCGGGCACAAACACCGCATCAGGCTTATAGTCAACCACCTCAGCAATGCTCTTAAGGCGGTTTTCGCCTTTTTTGAACAAGCTGATATTCACTTCGCTACCTTCAATAAACCAGGCACACTGGTCACCACGATGATGCGCTTCCTGTTGTAACGGGCGAAGGATTTCGAACGAGTAATTCTGCGAAATATAAAAGAAGTAGCGCACGGATAACGATCTTTTTAGGTTAGCTAACTGTTAGCCAGAATGTAGTCTTTTATGCGTTCGCTACACTGTCCGTCGGTGGCGCCCACCATATCCTGGGTGATTTGCAAACGCTGAGGTTCCAGCTTTTCCGGGTTATTTAACGCGCTTTCAATGGCTGCAGGTACCTGCTTAGGCAAAGTGGCGCGCGTGCAAAGATCGTGGAACATCTGCAGGTCGGGGTCAAGGCGTTTCTCTAAGCGAAACTTCAAAATGCCCCGATAGCTCCAGCGGGTCTGGTAGAAGTCACACCAGACTACCGGCTTATTCAGCGCAGCATATTCAAAAATGGCTGAGGAGGCATCTGATAACATTACGTCGGATATTTGCATAAACGGCAGCAGATTGTAGTCCTCCACACCGGCAATATGCACATTTTCATGGGTAGCCCATTCTTTAAACAGCGCACGTTGCCCTTCATAGCGCTCTTTGGTCAGGCTAAAATAATGCGGTTTGATAAGCACATTGTAATCGGCCAGCAGTTGCGGCAACGATTCATCGAATTTTTCGATACTCGATGGATAGAAAGTGGGAGCGTAAAGCACTGTGGGTTTATCTGGCGACAGGCCTAATTCACGTAAGCAAATAGAAGCTGGGGTGCCATCGAATAAAGGATCGAGTTTAGCGTAGCCGGTGTCTACAAAACCGGATTCCGGAAACTTTTCCTGCAAACGCTGCAGCCGTTGCTGACCTTCCACAAAGCGCACATCAAACGGGAACTCGGACGCAGTATAGTAAATAGCTTTGGGGCCAATACCGTGTAGAACCAACGCCAGGCGTGCCTGAATTTTAGCTTTCTCACTTTTACAGAACTGGGGGGGATTACCAAAGAAGATCCAGTCGGCTTTATTTTGCTGATAAAAAAGATGAGCGTTTTTCGGTGAGTCTATAAAGTGATAGGCGATGCCCGCTTTGTCGAGTTCGCTTTTCTTGAGATCGTCAAAACCTGCTTCGGGATACAGTACAAAGATACATTCGACCCCAGCGTCGCTTAATTTTTTAGCAACCGGCAGGTATTGAGGCAAGTAGTACAGATGTTGTGTATCGAAATAGACGCGAATCACGAATGACTCCCCGAAGCATGATTTATTTATAATTATTGCGACAAATGCCTGAAAATTTGAGCTGTTTGTCATTATTCTTTCATCATAACGACAATTCGTTGTAATGGCTACTTTGGTTATAAATCGCTGCTTTTAACCTGTTTTGGGACAGTAGATGATGAGTCAGACTGTTAAGGCGATCCCGGATAAGCCCTTCGGGCTTTCCGGGAAGACAGAAAGTAAAAATCCGTCATCCCGGAAGTTTCGCAGAAACTATCCGGGATCTCTCTGATGTTCCTCTGTGCCGGGAAAGTAGAAGATGAGACAGACTGTTATGGAGGTCCCGGATACGCCCTTTGGGCTTTCCGGGAAGATAGAAAAAAATACGTCTTCCCGGAAGTTTCGTAGAAACTATCCGGGATCTCCGAGGTATTCCTCTGTGCTGGGAAAGTAGATGATGAGTCAGACTGTTATGGAGGTCCCGGATAAGCCCTTCGGGCTTTCCGGGAAGACAGAAAGTAAAAATACGTCATCCCGGAAGTTTCGTAGAAACTATCCGGGATCTCCGAGGTATTCCTCTGTGCCGGGAAAGTAGAAGATGAGTCAGACTGTTATGGAGGTCCCGGATAAGCCCTTCGGGCTTTCCGGTGGTGACGGTAGAAGAGTCGGCAGACTGTTATGGAGGTCCCGGATAAGTCCTTTGGACTTTCCGGTGGTAACGGTAGAAGAGTAGTCAGACTGTTATGGAGGTCCCGGATAAGTCCTTTGGACTTTCCGGGACAATTAAACAGGCTCAGGCCTGTTTAATTGCATAACACTGATATTTCATTTCCAGGTATTCTTCGATGCCGGCGTGGGCGCCTTCTCGGCCGATACCACTGGCTTTAACACCACCAAACGGTGCGTTAGCCGCTGAGATGGCGCCGGTATTTATGCCAACCATGCCCGACTCAATCGCATCCACTACACGCTGAGCCCGGTGCAAATCGTCACTAAAGAAATAGGCGGCCAAACCAAACGGGGTGTTGTTGGCGTATTCGATAACCTCTTCTTCGGTGTCGAACGGGATAATGGGTACCAGTGGGCCGAAGGTTTCTTCAGTTGTACACTGCGCCGAGGCCGGCACATTAGTCAGTACGGTGGGTGCATACCAATTGTCACCGTAGGGTAACCGCTTGCCACCGGTTAGCAGCGTCGCTCCCTCACTCAGGGCATTCTCCACATGTTCAGTGACCTTATCGGCCCCCGGGGCGTCTATAAGAGGGCCAATTTCAACGCCATCGTCGAGGCCGTTACCCACTTTGAGTGCTTCTACTTTTTTGACCAGTTTGGTCTGAAACTCTTCCAGCACGCTGCGCTGTACATAAACCCGGTTGGGTGAGATACAGGTTTGGCCGGCGTTGCGGAATTTACCTTTCATCAGACCCTCTACAGCAAGGTCAATGTCGGCATCGTCAAATACAATGAACGGTGCATTGCCGCCCAGCTCCAGTGACAGTTTTTTCACGTCAGGTGCGCACTTGCTCATAAGCTGCGAACCAATCTCGGTAGAACCGGTAAACGTTAACTTACGAACCGTACTGTTTTCGCAAAGTGCGTCACCAATGATACTGGCTTTACCGGTTATCACCTGAATTACCCCTTTGGGAATACCAGCCTGAATAGCCAGTTCACCCAATGCCAATGCGGTTAATGGTGTTTGACTGGCCGGTTTGACAATAATCGTACAGCCGGCCGCTAAAGCTGGCGCAACTTTACGGGTAATCATGGCAGCGGGAAAATTCCAGGGAGTAATGGCTGCACACACGCCCACCGGATCGCGGGAAACCCGGATTTGCGTATCCGGCGTTGCGGCTGGCAGGATTTCGCCATTAATGCGCATGGCTTCTTCGGCAAACCATTTCACATAACTTGCGGCATAGGCTATCTCGCCTTTTGCTTCGGCTAAAGGCTTGCCTTGTTCAGTAGTCATAATAGTGGCCAGGGCATCGGTATTTTCTACCATTAGGTCATACCATTTGCGTACCAGTTCGCCCCGTTCGGTAGGCGTTTTCTTGCGCCACAATTTATAGGCTTCGTTTGCCGCTTCGACAGCCTGGTTAACTGCATCGGCGTCCAGCTGTGGAATGGTTGCTATCACTTCTCCCGTCGCCGGGTTGTCCACTTCCAGACTGTCTGATGTCGTCACCCACTCTCCATTGATTAGGCAGGCTTGTTTAAAGATGTCGATATCATTCAGTGTCATAAACGGTGTCCATTAGGGTTAAAAATAAGTGATTTCCAGTACTTTGTACTGCTATAAGGGGGCTGTCAGATCAACTATGGCTGTTCACCGGGGAACTGTTCAAAGGCGGTGATACTGTCCAGCGACTGCTCCCAGAGGCAGGCACTGGATGTGAAAATATGCGCATCGGGCTGCCTCGTCGGGGCAGAGTTAAGGCTACCAGCCGGTATCAGTGCCATGTTGTCGTCGGATTGGGTATTCGGAACCGCTGAGCCGCAGGTCGCGCAGAAACTTCGGACGTGTCGTGTTGTTGGGAGCTGATAATGGCAAACCTTATCCTCACCGCTTAGCCAGGTCACGGCGTCTTTGTGGATAAACAAGTTAGCGGCAAAGGCTGAGCCGGTATTTTTTTGGCAATGGGTGCAGTGACAAATAAAAAAGTGAGTAAAATTATCGGTAACAGAAAAGGTCACTGCTGTGCATAAACAACTGCCTTGTATCGCCATGTGTTTAGCCTGAGAAAGATAATAAAGTTTATTAAAGCATAATTTTAAGAAAGCGGGGAACTACAGCGATGGGTAGGGGAGGCCGACTCTGACCTGGAGAGCAGAGTCGGCGTAGCCTAAAGATTTAAGCTAAAACGGTTTTAAGCGCACTGACGCAGGCATCGGTTTCTTCAGGGGTGCCCACGCTGATGCGTGACCATGAATCATAACCAGGCCAGGTTCTGCCCACGACTTTTACACCCTGCTCGCGCATTTTGGCAGCAAACTGATCGTGCGGCATGCCAGTATCTACGTAGATAAAGTTGCCCTGTGGATTTTTGGCATACGGGCGACCTAACGCTTCTGCTGTTGAAGTCAGTTTGGCGCGTTCGGTAGCGACGCGCTTACGCATGGTGTTAAGGTTTTCGTGGTCGTCCATACTTGCCATACCGGCAACCAGACCAAGGTAGTTAACCCCACCCATACGCAGTTTACGGCCAATAAGCTGAGCTTGCTCGGCAGGCATAATAGCATAGCCAAGACGCTGACCAGCCATGGCATGAATTTTAGAGAAGGTGCGGCAAATTACCACGTTGTAGCCTTCTGCAGCCAGGCTCGACTGAACATTCCCCGGATAACCCGCTGACATTTCGATATAGGCTTCATCGATAAAGACCTGAGTTTTTTGCGAAACGCGTTTGGCAAAAGCGGTTAGTTTAGCCGGGTCCAGCTCGCGACCGGTTGGGTTATTCGGGTTACAGATATAAACCGCAGTGGTATCTTCTGTTACGGCGGCTTCGATGGCATCCAGATCGAAGTCCATGTTGGCATCCAGGGGAACGTAAGTCACGTCAGCACCCATAAACTCTGCACCGCGCGGTACGCCTTCATATGTGGCCATAGAGGTAACCAGCTTGCCACCATTTTGAGTGATCCAGTCGGCATAGCCAAACAGAATAGGTGAAGAGCCGTTGGTTACCACAATTTGATCCACCGACACGCCTTCTTGTTTGGCAATTTTTTCTTTTAGGACTGAGGTCGTGGGATCGGCATAGCGGCACAGGTTGTATAATTCGCCTTGCATGGCTTCTACTGCCTTGGCGGACGGGCCAAAGGCATTTTCATTCGACGATAATCTGATTAATCCATCATTCAGATTGGGCGTGGCAGACGGAAAATGTTCGGTTTTCATGCCCGCTGCGTTGAGTTCTTTAACCCCGGAATCTACGCAGGCGGCCAGGGCTGTCGCACCGGCTCCAAGTCCAACTGCTTTCAACCATTTACGGCGTGAGGAATCCACTGGTGGCATGTTTTGGATATCAGATTTCATAGGTCAGGTCACTCTGTCTTCAATATATAAAGTATACGGAGTATCCACATTAAAGGGTATTGGGGGTTGATGCAATAGGGTAATTTCGACGAGTAAATCAGGGGGTTGAGCGATCTGAATGGTTTAAGTAACAAACCTGTTGTGAACAAAAAACAAAAAAAATGCAGTAGGCGCACCGGTTTTCAGGCTTTTGCGCGTGGAGAATCAGGCAAGTGACTGGAAGTGAAAAACCGTGCAGAAAGCGTTCAGTTGCCGAAAATCAGGGATAAAATTCATGCTGGCCCAGAGGTAATTTACCAGGGTTGATGAGAATTGGCGGCGCGGGTGTGCCTTAACCAGCCGCGAGGCTTCATGGGCGTGCTCAACAGCCAGCCTGGTGCCTGTCCAGGTGCGAAAATCCTTAGCCGATACCTCAAGATCAGTCAGTGAGTGCAGATACTCATTCACATCGTCACTGAGTAAATCCCGCCATTGGCCAGCTTGTTTGTAACGCAAAACGGGGTAACCCGGCCTGGCGGCACTGTCACAAATAAGCTGGCAGGCGGCCGGGTCGGTGATATCGATATGACGCGCTTTGCCATGCTTACCGGTAAAGTGAAAGGCGAGTTCTTCACCTGCTCGCTCCATATGTTTACGGCGCAATGTCGTCAGGCCAACGGTGCCATTCTCCTGTTGATAGGAGCGATTGCCAATGCGGATCCCGGTGCGGTCGAGAAGCATAGTGGCCAGGGCACATGAGCGCTGTAAATCCCATTTTTCATGGTCTAAGTGCTGGGTGTAAGTGCGTCGAATAGCCGGCAGTTGTTGCGCAAACTCAGCCAACCGGGCGAATTTCTCTGCCTGCTGCCGGACTTCCCATTGCTGGTGATAAATATACTGTTTACGCTGGCGCTGGTCGTAACCATACGCCTGCACCTTAGACAGCTCGCATAAGCTAATGCGAACGTCCTGCCACATAGGAGGAATAACCATAGCCTTGAAGCGTTTGAGCAACGCTTGTTCGGTGACCTTTTCGTTATCTGTTTGCAGGTACTGGAAACCACGCCCGCGTTTGCGCCGGGTAATATGAAAACTGTCACACTCGTGAATTTCTTCGCTAACGTTGCTGGTCACAGCGCAACAGTATTGCTTAACGTTGACTGGCGTTGCTCGATTATGCATTCGTCCTTTGGTTCCGTCTGAGTATCCTCAGGTTTGTACGGGTAAGGTGGAAAGTGGTTCAGAATGATCGCTGACGTTAGTGCAGGCAGGACAATAAAAGGTTGGGTCGCAGCCATACTGCTGTGACCCGCTAAGCATAATTACAGTGAGGCGAAATACGCCGCCAGGTTGGCGATATCCTCGTCGGAGAGAGGTTTTGCCATCATGCCCATCATTGGGTCTTTGCGTACATCAGCGCGAAAATCCTTAAGCTGTTTTTCCAGATACGCGGCTTTCTGGCCAGCCAGATTCGGCCACATCGGGCTGGGACTTATTCCCGCCGGACCATGACAGGCGGCACATTGTCCTGACAGTGCTTTACCTTTTTCAATATCGGCTGCCGCAACAGAAAAGTTGGCTAGCGTCAGAGTAAAGGCTAAAGCGCCAAGTGATACTGTTTTTTTCATTTTTCTAACTCCAAAAAAAGCACAATGCTTAAGATTAAGTATCGTACATTTATTGTAAAAAAAAAGTAAAATAACGAATGGCGATGGCGGTTATTCGCGAAATGAGATGACGGCTGTGAGAGCCAGTAGTAAGCCACCAAAAAAAAACGGCGCCCAAAGGGCGCCGAACATGAAAACACAAGGTGAGGGAGGTGCTATTCGCTATCGAATAAGCGCCCGCCTATTTCTATCTTACGTGGCTTCTTAGCTTCTGGGATCACTCTTTCCAGATCAACATGCAGTAAGCCGTTTTCCAGGTCGGCTGCCAGAACCTTTACGTGGTCGCCGAGCTGGAATTTGCGCTCGAAATTGCGCTCGGAAATGCCTTTATGCAGGAACTTCCGTTCTTGTTTATCGGCTTCGCTGTTTTTAGTGCCAGTGATCGCCAAAGTGTTGTCTTCTACAACAATATTGATGTCGTCTTTGCTAAACCCAGCAATCGCCATGGTAATTCGGTATTTATCTTCCGCCAGTAATTCAATGTTGTAAGGCGGGTAAGTGCTTTGCTTCTCAGCACGGCTGGCAGCATCCACTAATGAGGCAAGGTGGTCTGAACCAATGAATGAACGGTAAAGTGGAGATAGATCGATAGAACGCATAGTCATATCCTTTATTAAGCAATATGTTTAAAAATTAATTGCCCCGATAGTCGGCGGCGGTTATGTCGGCCTTACTGTTAAGCACCGACAATGTAAAAGTAGGGACGGCCTGAGTTTATTCAAGGCAAAAATTTATTTTTTTTCGACCAGATTGCCAAACCCCACGAGCAAGAGGCTCACCGCTTTGGGTCAAAGCCTGATAGCATGGTAATAATTAACTTATCGTCGTCGTTTTGTTTAAGGGATATTGAATGTCTTACCGACCTTTTACGCGCCAGGCCCCATCGATGCGCCTGATTATTGTTGCGGTACTGCTGGTTTTTACTACGGCCTGCCAGACTACCTCTTCTACCGGTACTGAAAATTACGGTCCCAAATACGCTGAACACAATCAGGGCTTCACCGCTGTAGTGGTTGCTTATGCCCCGGAGATGGAAGGTATTTTAGGTCGGATTGAGGCAGACCCTGACGCCAGTATTACCAAAATGGTGAACTACAAAGGCATTAAATACCGCATTGGGAAATACCATGATGAGCCGATTTTGGTCTTTGCTACCGGCATGAGCATTGCCAATGCGGCCATGAGTATGCAAATGGCGTTTGACTACTTTCCGGTAAAACAGGTGGTGTATATGGGCATTGCCGGCGCAGTTAACCCGCAGTGGCAGCCGGGCGACGTAATTGTTCCGGAGCGTTGGTATTATCATGATGAAAGCGTGTATGCGAACCCTGATCCAAACCAGCCAGGCCAGTCTGTATTACCTGCCTATTATGCGCGGTTTATGGCAGAGCAACCGGCTCGCAAAGCGGCTGATCCTCATTATCCGAACTATAAGCCCTTTCACTTTGTGCATCCGGATGAAGTGTTAATTATTAAGGATGGCATGGATAAGCCACAGGATACGGCGTACTTTTCGGCATCGCCGCGACTGTTAGCCGCCGCAGAAAATGCCATGGCCAATATGCCCGCCCAGATGATTTTAGGTGAACGCAAGGCCAAATTAAGTGTGGGTGGCAACGGTGTTACCGGCTCGGTTTTCCTGGATAACCGCGAATACCGCAAATGGACTCGCGAGGTATTTAACGCTGAAGTCACTGAAATGGAATCAACCGCAGTTGGCCAGGTGTGCACAGTGAATGACGTTGACTGGGTGATTATTCGTGCTATCAGCGATCTGGCCGGTGGCCAGGAAGGTGTTAACGTGGAACACATTTACGACAAAGAAGTGTCACGTGTGGGCGCCAATGTGTTGTTTGCCGTAATGGATGAGTTGGCGACCCGATAATGCTGCGTAATATATGCCTGTTGCTGGTATGGATTGGTTTGATTGTGCCGCTGACACTAAATGCACAAACCAGCGATCCGGTCGGCAAGCCAGTCGGCGATCCGATTGGTGAACCGATTGGTGAGCCGGTTGGTGAACCGGTTGGCGAACCATCACAAAGACAGGTGTTGGCCCGCAGTTACGCCGAAATTGTCGGTCGGCTGGCATTAACCGATAAGTTATTCGCGGCGATGACAGAGCAGTGTGATACCAAAGTGGCCATGCCCAGCCAGTCTTATTCGGCTATCGATTACGCCTTGCGGATGCAAACCAACATGAGCTTTTTCCAATGGCGCAAACAGTTCAGCAACCCTGCTAAGGAAGCGAAGCTGGTGGAGCAACTGATAACCAGTACGCTTACCGATATTGGCGGCTGTGAAGAGAGTGCGGTTCAGCGGTGGTTTGCCGGGATGCGGCAAAATATGTTGCAGCCCTCCATTGAGCAATTAACCGAATTGCCCGATTTGTTGGGCATATCCCGGGATAAACCGGACGATGAGCAACTTGCCAGAGTGTTTATTCATCAGTTAGCCCGCTACCAGGAGTTGTCGGTGGCTGAAGTAAGGGGGTTAGCCATGGCGCTGGAAGGCGGTATGTACCGCTACAGTATGGTTGCCTTTACCAATCAGATTCGCAAGGACTACCCTCAATCCGCAGTGCTGCGGGAGTATGTCTATAACCAGACGAACAGCGCCAGCGATCTTTATGAACTGGCCGACAGTCTGCGCTTTACCGATCGCGAACGCGCAGTCGCCTTATTTGGCAAAGCGGCCGAGCAGGGCAGTTTTTTTGCACAGCGGTGGTATGGCAATTACCAGGCGTGTGTGGGTAATCACGATAAAGCGCTGCACTGGCTCAACAAGGCCAAGCTCACTGAGCCTGATGAAGCGCCGTATATCGACGATATCATAAGCGAGATAAAGGAACTGGGCGAACCGACAAATTGTCTGGACGGCTGGGTTTATTAAAGGAGCCATAAACATGTCAGAAACCTTTTATTCCTATCAGTTAAGTCAGGGGCATGGGCTGCCTCACGACCCGTTTAAAGCCATTATTGCGCCGCGTCCGATTGGCTGGATTGCCTCTGAGAATGACAGCGGTATTGCTAATCTGGCACCTTACAGCTTCTTTAATGCCTTCAATGGTGCGCCACCGATCATTGGTTTTGCCAGCGTTGGCTTTAAAGACAGCGTGCGTAATATTCAGGCGAATGGCGAGTTTTGCTGGAGTCTGGCAACCCGGGAGCTGGCAGATGCCATGAATGCCTCCAGTGCTGGCGTGGATCCTGAGGTAGATGAATTTGAGCTGACTGGCTTGCAAAAGCGTTCATCCACATTGGTAAAGGTGCCCCATGTTGCCGCCAGCCCGGCTTCAATGGAGTGTAAGGTGACCCAAATCATTCAACTCAATGACATGCACGGTGAGCCTTGCGATACCTGGCTGGTACTTGGTCAGGTGGTGGCGGTGCATCTGCAGAAGGCGTACCTCAACAACGGTGTATTTGATACGGCGGCCGCCAATTCGATTATGCGGGCCGGCGGACCGGGCGACTACTTTGGGGTGTCAGCCGAGTCAAAGTTTTTTATGGGGCGGCCTTAATCGTTAGCTTTGCATAAGCGGTTACGGCCGCTGTGTTTAGCCTGGTAAAGCAAGTCATCGGCGGCCTGAACCAGCGCCTCAATGGATTGTCCGCCGTCACCGGCCACAGCGCCCATACTAAAGGTCACGGTGAGATGATGCTCACCAGCATCAATTGAACGAATTTCTTCCTGCATGCGCTTAAACAAGCCGCTAATAGCATCCAGACCAGTGTCGGTCATAACGATTAGCCATTCTTCGCCGCCCCAGCGCCCCAGCCGATCCTGTTGGCGGATCTGCGCATTGGTCCGCCGGGCAAATTCGGTTAATACGCTATCGCCGGCATCATGGCCGTAGGTATCGTTGATTGACTTAAAATGGTCGATATCGGCCAGCGCGACCACAAATGGCTGATTAAGTTGTTTACTGCGCGTGGCAACCTGTTCGGCAAATTGTTGTATCGCCCGCCGGTTGAGTACCTGGGTAAGTCCGTCGGTATTCGCCAGTTTTTCGAAATGCACCGCAGCCTTGCGCTTCTTCATAAATAACAAGGTTAATACCAGCAATGCCAGAATGGCCGATATCAGTGCCAGAAGGTAAATGACCCGTTGCTGATTTTGCTGCGCTGCAGCCAGAGCCTGTAAACGTGATTGCTGGCGAGCCTGTTCCAGTTCACGTGCCTGGCTAACCAACTGAAAACTGGCATATTCTCTGGCCAGTGCATTATTGCGGGCGATTTCGGTGTTTACGTTAACCGCCTGCTGTAATTTAACCGCCGCCTGTTGCCAGTTCTGCTCGGCAGTAGCCTGCTCTATGTCCAGCTCCAGCACGGGCAATTGCTCTTTAATACTGAGTTGTTGTGACGAAAAGGCCAGTAACTGCCCGACGATCGGGGTTGATGAACGGGTTTTGGTTTCCAGCAGATATAATCGTATTAACACTGCCCTGGCATTCAATGTGTCGGCAAGTTGGTAGGCGTCCTCAAACAAAGCCTGTGCCTTGGCCTGCTCGTTCTCTTCTATTGCCTGGCGAATTACCGCTTCCATGGCATGCAGCCTTACGAGTGTGTCCGGCAGGGTGCGGTAGTCGTTGAGCACGGCAAGTACGTCGTCGAGCTGGCGCTGGGTTTGCGGAACATGCCATAACAGCGAGGCTGCGCGCACACGAATGTGTGGGGCAGAATGCCCGAGCAAAGGGAGCAGTAATTCCCTTACCGACTGATAAAACTCTATCTCATAATGACTGTCAGCAATGGCCAGGCTGATAGCCGCGATATCCTCATTGGCATCAAGGGCCCCGGGCAAGAGTTCTGAGGTGAGTATATGGCTAATCGACAGCGCTTGTTTATATTCGCCGGTGTGGAGTGAATAAAGCGCCATCAGGTGGTAGCAGGCAACCTGTTGAGGCCATGAAAGCTGGCTGAAATCCTGCTGGAGTAACCGGTTAAACGCCTGGTGGGCGGCTTCAACACCGGAACGGCGATGAATAAACTCAAACAGGGTGGCGGCATCAAGAAGAACCAACATCCCCTGCGTTCGGGCGGCGACGCAGCGCTGGTTGATTTCATCGCTGACGGCCTGTACCTGGGTGATGTGCAAACTTTCTAACGCAGCCGTTAAGCGAGCTGCGTAGTCTGATTCGGGCAAACAGCGGGGAGAAGCTGACTGGGCTGCAGCCTGATTGCTAAGCAGCAGTGCCAGTGCAGCAAAAACAAAACCACCAAATCGCAACAAAGCTTTCTCCGTTGGGTACTGTTTACTTAATAGTCCTAATCACTCTTATGGTTGCAGTAGCCAGTTTTACTTCTGCAAGAAACAACGTCAGTGCTGAAATTAACAATAGCATTGTCAGAATAAAAAGGGTGACTACCAGCACATTAAGTTTAACCTGCCATAACTCACCGGCAAATAAACTCATTATTACGCCACACACCATTACCGCCGACGCGGTACAAAAACCGATCGACCAGTTGATTAGCTTAACCCGACGCCACAATAAAATGATTTCACGGCGTAACCGGGCACTTTGTTCTGACTCTGTCTGACTGTGCATTTCTTTTTCGGCAGAACGGACCCTATCGGTAATACGCCCGAGTCGCCCGGACATGACGTTGAGAAAGCCAGCAATACCGGCCAGTAAGAATACCGGGGCAACGGCAATTTCAATAAGGGTCGACAGGGAGGGGATCAGAGCTTCCATCTTTTTCTTGTTGTTAAGCGCACACTTTTGCTTTTATACCACAGTTAACCAGGCCGGGGCAGTTTAGATAACCATCTGCTGCGATGATCAGGAATGTTGTTAATTGGCCGGGCCGTTAACCCAGCCTTAACCCTGTGGTTTTTTACACTGGATGCATGAAAGAAATTAAGGTGTTCTCATGCGTCATTCCATTTTGTTTATAACCCTGTTGCTGAGTCTCGGCGGCTGTGCCACTCAGTACACTGCGGACTACAGCGAAAAAGCTGCACAGCAAACCAGTAAAATTGAGGCCTGGCAGGGGCCGGTGGCCGGGGCTGAAGCCGTATCATTAATAACGGATCTGGTCAGCTCGGCCGACATCAAAGTGCTAATTAATGAAGCATTACAAAACAATCCGGGAATACAGCAGCAATATGTGGCGCTTAAAACAGCCCAGGTAGCCCGCAGCAGTGCCAATGCTGACCGGTTGCCCAGTGTGTCTGCAGGGTTAAGTGGCAATCGCCAGGAAAGCAGCGATGCGCAGTATACCGGCAGTCTGGATATTAGTTGGGAGCTGGATCTGTGGCAAAAACTGGGGGACAACGTCGCGGCGGCCGACTGGGCTGTTGCGGCCAGTGAAGCCGACGTTAAGGCCGTACAAAATGAACTGGCCGCCCAGGTGATTAGAGCCTATGTCCAGGTGAGTTACTACCAACAATTAATTGCTATTGAACAAAGTCGTCTGAGCCTGTTGAACAATAACGAAGATTTGATTAAACAGCGTTATCGCGCAGGGTTGGGGGAATTAGAAGATCTGGATACCGCCCGGACTTCTTCAGCATCGAGCCGGGCTGACATTGCCGCCTACCGGCAATCTCTGGGTGAATCTGTACGTGCACTGGGGGTATTACTGGGACGCTCGCAGCTCACTATAAACGACATTCGCCTGCCGGATACGCTACCCGATGTCATGCTGCCTTTACCGGGATTGCCAGAGCAAAACCTGTCGCAGCGCCCGGATTTAATGGCGGCTTATGCAAACATTAAAACCCGGGAGTATGAAACAAAAGCGGCTTATAAAGCGCTGTTGCCTTCTGTTAGCCTGTCGGCAGCGTTAAGTGATACCGCAACCACACCTGCACAGGCATTACTCACCAATCCGGTCTGGAGTTTACTCGGACAAATTACGGCCCCCCTGTTTCAGGGCGGGGCATTACGCGCCAGCATCGATACCAGTGAATTAGCCGTGTTGAATAGCTGGTGGGCCTATCAAGGCACATTGCTTACAGCCGTGCAGGAAGTCGAGGATGCGCTCAGCCAGGAGCAAAGCCTTACCCTGCAGAGCGTCGCAATCGATGAAGCGCTGGCGAATGCTGAGCGTAGTTCTGAAAATTACACTGGCAAATACCGTCAGGGGCTGGCCGACGTTCTCGACCTGCTGACGGTGTATCAGCAAACCTACAACCTCAAAGCTCAGCTGTTACAGCTGCACTTTAACCAATTGAATAACCGCATTGATTTAGGCCTGGCACTGGGCCTGGGAGTTTCCGCATGAATACCACAGTAAAACGAATTTCAGGAACCGCTGTTGCGCTGCTGTTGCTGGCGCTGGCAGTAGGCAGTGTGTTTGGTCAATCGGGTGACGAAACTCGTGGCCCGCAGGCGCCCAGCCCTGGTGAAACCAAGTCTGCTGAGGTACTGAAAACGCCGCCTAAGCAAGAGGCCAGTCTGCCAATGGTCGGTGTGGTAGAGGTAATTGCCGGTAGTCATCAGGCGACAGTGGGCGGTTATGGCGAGGTTACAGCACGCTATGTGCTATCACTGACCACTCAGGTGAGCGGTGAAATTTCGCGCCTGGCCCCACATTTTGAAACCGGCGCCATATTTAAAAAAGGTGAAGTGATGGCATACCTTGACGATACCACTTATCAGCAAGCAGTCGCCTCTGCGAAGGCGGCCGTAGAAAATGCCAGGGTTGCGTTGGAAGAGGAGCGCTTACAAGGGATCCGGGCTCGGCAGGAATGGCAGCGCTCAGGACTTGAAGGAGAACCCTCTTCTGAGCTGGTGCTTAGAACCCCTTATCTTGAAGCCGCCCAGGCGGCCCTGGACGAAGCTCAGGCGCAGTTAAAAAGTGCCCAGCGGGATTTAACTTTAACGCAAATCGTGGCGCCCTTCGACGCAATAGTGGTGAGTCGTGATATTCAGCCGGGAAGTTACATTCAGTCGGGCAGCACCATTGCTTCGCTTTATTCGGTAAGCGAAGCGGAAATCGCTATTCCCTTGTCTGCCAGTCAGTGGCGCAATCTGCCAGATAATAATACGCTGACAACCGCGCCCTGGCCGGTTGAAATTGAAGATATGGATGGTCTTCACCATTGGTATGGTGAAGTTGTTCGTATCGAACAACATCTGGATACCGCGTCGCGACAACGCGCAGCCATTGTGCAGGTCAATCAGCCCCTGGAGCAGGGTTCCCCCCTGTACTTTGGTACCTATGTGACGGCTAAAATTGCCGGGAAAACCTGGTCAGAAGTATGGCAAATTCCGGTCAGTGCGATTTCGCAAAAGCAAGAAGTCTGGTTTGTCACTGCTCATCAAACGCTGGATAAAATATCCCCTGACATTCTGTTTCAGGATCAGGACTATGCCTATATCAGTCCGGTTAATCACATGGCACAAGCGTCTATAGTCGCCCGTCCGTTAAACAGTTATCTGGTGGGTACAAAAGTCAGCGCAGCACCACAGGAGGCTCAGTAATGAAAACTCAACAACAGGGCGTTATTGGCTGGTTTGCCCGCAACCCGGTTGCGGCCAACCTGTTTATGATTGGCATGATTGTGGTAGGCATTTTATCGGTGAGCGATCTTCGCAAAGAGGCTTTCCCAAGCATGGAGCCGCGCTTTGTCACCGTGACTATGACTTACGATAGTGGTGATGCCAAACAAGCCGAGGAAGGTATTGCGATTAAAATCGAGAACGCCCTTGAGGCGGTACCCGGGATTAAACGTATCACATCTACTTCTACTGCCAGCGGCAGTACCGTGCAAATTGAGAAAGAAACGGATTATGACCTTGATACATTGATGACCGATGTAAAAAACAAGGTTGATGCAATTTACAATTTTCCGTCTGATGCTGAAAAAGCCGTTATCGCCAAGGGACGTCGCCAGGATCATGTTATCTGGGTGCAATTGTATGGCGACACCGATAAAGTCACGCTGCAACAACTCGGTGAACAACTGGAAAGAGAATTACTGGCGCGAGAAGGGATCAGTCAGGTTAGCCCGAGTTCTTATGTCGACCATATGATGTCGGTGGAGATAGATGAGGCAAAACTACAAGCCTATGGATTAACCATTGATGACGTCTCTGATGCCATTAATGCTGAATCTTCTACGGCACTGACTACCAGCTTGCGTAACAAGGAAAAAGTCATTCGTTTGAAAGCGTCTGAACAGGCTTACTATTCGGCTGATTTTGCCGCAATTCCTTTACTAGCTAATGCCAACGGCACCTATCTGACCGTGGGAGATGTGACCAACATCACCGATATGTTTGCCGATGACGCCTATTCCTTATCGCGCTATAACGGCGTGAATGGCTATGGCATTCAAGTCATTATGGACGAATATGGTGATGTGCAAAACATTGTTGAGCAGGCCAATGCGCTGGTGGCAGACTGGCATGACCGGGGCCTGTTGCCAGAAGGGGTAGAACTGGAAACCTGGTACGATCGCAGCACCATGATCACAGAGCGGTTAGATTTATTAACCAGTAATGCGATAACCGGGATTGCCCTGGTATTTGTGGTACTGGCGTTGTTTCTTAACCTGCGGGTCGCCTTCTGGGTTGCGGCAGGGTTACCCTTTATCTTGTTCGGCACCCTGTTTTTCATGACGGGTAATTTTACCAATCTCACCATCAACGAAATGACAACCTTTGGCTTTATCATGGCACTGGGGATAGTAGTTGATGATGCCGTGGTGGTGGGTGAGAGTGTTTACGCGACCCGGCAACGCGACGGCGACACGATAGAAAATACCATCAGAGGCACACTGAAAGTCGCTATCCCTACCCTTTTTGGCGTGTTTACCACGGTAGCCGCTTTTGCGGCGTTGTCGAATATCTCAGGTGGACTGGGTAATCTGTATGCGCAATTTGGTACGGTAGTCACAATTTGTTTGTTGCTCTCAGTGGTAGAGTCCAAACTCATTTTACCTTCTCACCTGGCCCATCTGCCTACCCATCGGCAAGCAACAGGGCGCGTAGCTAAAGCCTGGGCATCTGTTCAGCGTGGTGCAGACAATGGCCTTAAATGGTTTACCCATAAGCTGTATTTGCCCTTTCTTGAGCGAGCGCTTAATTATCGCTACGCCATGATCCTGTTATTTGTGGCAATGTTTGTGCTTGTGATTGGTATGCCAATGAAAGGGACAGTGCGGGTTGGCTTTTTCCCGAGTATGCCCGGCGATACCGTAAGTGCCAGTATGACCTTACAAAGCGACGCAAGTTATGGCCAGACCGAGCGCAATATGCAGTGGCTGGAAGCTACCCTGAATCAGGCCGATCAGCAATTGGCCGCAGAAAAGCAGTTCGATGGCAGTGCGATTAAGAGTTTACATGTACTGGCAGCGTCAGACCAAAGCGGCACCATTACGGTGGAGTTAATTAAGGACAAACCTTATTCCCTCGACGAGCTGGCCCACACCTGGCGCGAGCTAGCGGGTACCCCTGAAGGCGTTAAGCAACTTAAAATTCAATCGCGGCGTGAAATGGTTGATGCGTTTAAGGTAGAGCTAAAAAGTGTCAGTGATGAAACCTTATTGCTGGCCGAAGAAGCCTTTAGACAAGCACTGGAAAATACCAGCGGCGTGACCAGTGTGGAGTCGTCACTCACTCCGGGTGAAGCTATGATGCGCTTTGAATTAACCCCGCAGGGCCGGGCGTTGGGGATGGACACCGCCAGTTTATCCCGTCAGCTGTTACAAGCCTTTGGTGGCGATATTGTGCAACGTTATCTGCGCAATAAAAACGAAGTAAAAGTGCGGGTGCGTTATCCAGAAGAGAGTCGCAGTAACCCGGCTGATATCCTCAATGCCCGGGTACGTGTTAGCGATGGTACGGTAGTGCCGCTGAGTGTGGTTGCGAGCATCATTCAGGACAGTCAACAGCAGCAGATTACCCGTATTGACGGCTTGCGGGCCTTAACCGTGAGCGCCTCGGTGGATGCGGATATGATCAGCGCCACAGAGCTGGTGAATGTGATGAACGAAACCTTAGTGCCACAGTTAACCCGTCAGCATTCAGACTTAACCATTCACTTTGCTGGCGAAGCGGAACAGCAGGAAGAAACGTCATCTTCGATGAAAACACTCACGGTCATTGCGTTAATTGCCATTTATGCCCTGTTGGCTATTCCGCTTAAATCCTACATTCAACCACTTATTATTATGTCGGCTATTCCATTTGGTATTGTTGGCGCTATTTTGGGTCATTGGAGTAATGGCCTGATGATGAGTATTTTATCGATGCATGGGATCCTGGCTCTTAGTGGCGTGGTTGTGAATGATTCACTGTTGCTGGTGTCGAGATTTAACGAGCTTGTCCGCATGGGAGAAAATGCTCATGATGCCATTATGGATGCCTGTAGTGGTCGTTTGCGGGCAATCCTGTTAACGTCATTTACGACTTTTGCTGGCTTATATCCCATTTTAGGTGAGACGTCCAAGCAAGCACAGTTTTTGATCCCGGCTGCAGTTTCGCTTGGCTATGGTATTCTGTTTGCCACCCTGATTACGCTGGTGCTGATACCGGCACTGGTAATGATCAATGAAGACGCAAAAAATGTGATGACACGCGTATTAGCCCGATTAAGCGGAAAGGTAGAAGTGAAAAACCATGATCAAACTGCTGTTAGTTGAAGACGATCTGGATTTAGCCGGTAATATCATCGATTACCTGGAGCTTGAAGACATGCTGTGTGATCACGCCAGCAATGGTGTCGCGGCTCTGACACTGATGGCGCAGGAGACCTATCAGGCCATTGTACTGGATATAAATTTACCGAAGCTGGACGGATTACAGGTGTGCGCGCGGGCCCGCGAACAAGGTAATGATACGCCTATCATCATGCTGACCGCACGTGATCAGTTAAGTGACAAGGTTATTGGGTTTGATCATGGCGCTGATGATTATCTGGTTAAACCCTTCGCAATGGAAGAACTGGTGGTCAGGCTTAAGGCGTTAGCAAAGCGTCGTAGCGGCCAGCATACGCAGTTAACAGTTGGCCTGTTGCAACTGGATGTGAGTCATAAAACCGCTAAATTCGGCGCAGCAAGCCTGAAATGTTCACCAACCGCGCTGGCTATTTTAGAGCAACTCATGCGGGCTTACCCCAACCCGGTAAACCGCCAGACTTTGATTGCCAGTGTATGGGGAGAGGAGAGTCCGGACAGTAACAGTTTAAAAGTGCATATGCATAATCTGCGCAAGTCTTTGTCGGTATGTAATGAGCAAGTGAGTATTAACTTTATGGCCAACAGTGGTTTTCAGTTAGATGTCAGGAAGGAGAGCTGATTTGGCTGCCATGGAACTTAGCTTACGCCGTTATGTGTTGTTATCACTATTGGCAGTGGTTGGCATCATGATTGTGGTGTTTACGGTGATGTCGGCTAAACAGTTTCTCGATGGCATGGACGGCATGCTGCGCGGCACTATGATTAGTATCGCCCGCGACAGCAGTGTTAACGCCGGCCATCCAGTTAAGGCATTAAACTTCACTATTGCTGCCGATTGGCAGGACCTCCCGGAGCAAACCCGTCAGCGTTTCAATCCCAACCAGTTGGTCCCGTTTCGGTTGTACAAAGACATCAAACGTCATTCCATTTTTCATCGTCCGGACGAAGCTCACTTTGTAATGCTGGTGGATTTTGAGGAACAACAGCCTGTTTATGTCAGCCAGTCTTTTTCACCCAGAGAACCCGGCGATGAACCCCCATTCAGAATGACCAGAGAAGCCTGGCTGTTGATTATAGGTTTAATGGTATTGCTCGCTTTTACCGCGTTGGTTTTATTTATGATAAGAACTATCGCCAGTCCGGTGGAGAGATTGCAACAGTGGGCCGATGGAGTAGGAAAGGGCGGCGAATTAACGCCTCCGCCGGGCTTTCGGTATACCGAGCTCAATACGCTGGCCAGTTTGTTTTATCAGGGCATGTTATCTGTAAAGCAAAGTGTAAAACGCGAACAGGAATTTGTGCGCCATGCCAGTCATGAATTACGCACCCCGATTGCAGTTATCCGCAGTAGCATCGAACTTATTGCCCGAGTCAGAAGCGAAGCGCCAGCAGATAAATTAAGTAAACCTCTTAAGCGTATCGACAATGCCTCGCACACCATGGTGGATTTAACCGAAACGCTGCTGTGGTTAACTAAGGCCGATAAAGGCGCTTTGACAACCTCTGTTATTCAGCTTGATGAACAAATTGGTAAAGTCACAGAAGAACTGACTTATTTACTCGAGGGTAAAGAGATTACCCTGACGCTTGAAACTCAGCCTTACGAAATTACCCAAAACGCCACCGCGCTGCGCATTGTGCTGGGCAATTTGATACGTAATGCCTTTCAGCATACCCAGCTTGGCAAGGTTACCATTGTGCAAGAGGCGGATGTGGTAACCATTACCAACGTTGAGCACCGTCACGATGACTTTGTCAGTGATAAAGAAGAACTGGGTTTTGGTCTTGGATTAAAGATGGTGAAAGACCTGAGCGCGTTTTTGGGGTGGTCATATGAATACGGTAAAGGCGACGACGGCAAATACACCGTTGTGATTAAAGTCTCATAATGACCATAATACCGGCCAAACTTACGTTAAGGTGATTAGATTACGATGAATGATGTGGTGGATGCCGGGGACTATTACGAAGAAACCTTTAAAGGGCTGGACAGCGCAGACCGTCGGTTTTCCGCAATAACCTTTGAAGAATGTGAATTTATCGACTGCGATTTCTCCGCTAGTCAGTTTCAGGGTTGCAAGTTCACTAACTGCGATTTTAAGCGCTGTAATTTAAGTTTAGCGGATTTTTCTAACAGCCCGCTTTTTGCAATATCCTTCAGTGATTGCAAACTGGTAGGCGTCGACTGGACCAAAGCAGACTGGCCGCAATATTATCGGGATTTTGAACTTAAATTTGTGCGCTGTTTGCTTAATGATGCGTCCTTTTATGGCCTCACCCTCAATGAACTCATACTGGATGAGTGTAAGCTACACGACGCCGATTTCCGGGAAGGCAATTTTATCGACAGCAAGATGACCCACTGCACTTTTGATCGCAGTTTATTTATGCACACTAACCTTGAGCGCGTCGATTTTACCGATTCCACCGGGTGCTCAATCGATGTGCTGGCTAACGAACTTAAAGGCGCCCGGTTTTCCCGTTATGAAGCTATCCACTTACTGGAGTCCCTGGGAATAGAGCTGGTGGACTAAACGAGTTAGCAGTTTGTAAGGTGTTTAACACACTGCATATCCAATTTGTTGTTGCTAACAGGTATAATCAGACAAACACGTTTCAAAGGACATCCTATGGCCACCGCAGCCGCATTACATATTCTGGTAAGAACTGAAAAAGAAGCGTTGCTATTGTTAGCACAATTGAAAAAAGCCAATGGTAAAAATTTTGCTGCCCTGGCAAAAAAGTTTTCTATTTGCCCATCCGCACGGCGCGGCGGTGATTTAGGAGAATTTCGTCGCGGTCAGATGGTGAAACAGTTTGATGACGTGGTATTTAAAAAAGACCTGCTTACCATTCATGGCCCGGTCAAAACCAAGTTTGGTTATCACCTGATTAAAACACTTTATCGTAATGGCTAATGGTGCCTGAAAGCAGCAAGGCCGGCGCTATTTAGCAACCTGTTGGGATAGCTTTGCAAAAGACTCCGGTCGACCAAACAGCCATCCTTGCCCAGACTGGATGCCAAACTTTAACAGTTCTTTGGCCTGATGGGTCTCTTCAATGCCTTCGGCGATGACTTTCATATGGTGTTTAGCTGCAATTTCAGCAATCAGTGGCACGATAGACAGTTTGACGCCGTCACTTTCAATATCCTTTACAAAGGCGCGGTCAATCTTCAGGAAGTCAAAAGTGTTATTACTCAGTTCCTTGAGGTTTGAGTAACCCGTACCAAAATCATCAATGGCGAGGTCGAATCCGGCCTCTCTTAACTCGCGTAGCGCTTCCTGGACCTTGGTATGTTCAAGATACTCGTCTTCAATGATCTCCAGCGTAAATTTAAAGCGACTGTTTACCAGTTGGTTGTTGTTAATCAGCTTCTGAATGTTGGCATTTTCAATGTCACGGGGAAAGATATTACAGCTGATTTTGAAATCGTCCGGAAATTGCGATGAGTTATTGAATTCGTTGAGAATGTGTTTAAACATCATCTCGGTAAAAGGCCAGGTGAGATTGGTGGCCTTTAGCGTTGGCAAAAACTCATCAGGGTATAATGTGCCCGATCCATCTTTGAATCTGACCAGTGCTTCACAACCGATAACCGCGCCGGTATCCAGTTCGACTATTGGCTGATACAGCCAGTAAAAGTGTCCGTGATGGATACCCCGCTGCAAACGTCTTTCTATAGAAAAGTAGCGCTCCCACATCTGATTAGTGAAAAAATACACTAATACACTAATACACTAATACACTAATACACTAATGCACCCAGTAAGGGGCTCAGGATAAAACCGAATAGCCAGAGTTCACGGTATTGCTTGAAAAACTTAGTGGCAGACAGCGAAAAGAAAATACACAGATCGGGGGTGTCTTTTGAACAAGCTTGAGTGGAGGGGGAAAAGGCCTGTAATACTGGGGTCAGGTTATGATGCTTTTGCCACAAGCCTTTTTCACCACGCAGATGCCGGGCATCGGCACTGGAAGGGAGTCCCCAGGTGATCGCTAAACTGTAGCCGGGTTTAAGGTACTCGGTAAAATCTGCGGCAATAGAATAAATACTGTAATGGTACTTACGGTATACCGTGATATGAGAAATTCTGCCTGGCCAGATAGACAATTCAATGGGGTAATTCACCCAGATGGAGACGCCATCACGGGTTGTTATTGTGTGCTCGGTTAACGTTGAGGGAATGGCTCTGTCATCATAGCTCGTGGTGCAGGTAAGGGTTTTGCCATTAACAATCGAAATATGCTTAATGTAGCGGGAGCGCAACAACCATTGTCGCATGATAAACAACGCTTCTTTATTGCACTCACTTAGCTGTTCATTATGCAGTGCATCCAATACGGTCTTTGCGTCATCCACCGCGCCTTCAAGACGGGTTATCATTTTCTGAGCAATATCCTGCTGTTGCATTTCAACATTCGACACAATCATGGAGATGAAAGCGAAAAGAATTAAAACAAAACTTATCCCACCCAGAAAGGAGGCTAATAGTCTTTTTTGAAGTCTTCTCGTCACGAAACTGCCCTGAATCATTCATGCCTGATGCTCATTACAGTATAGAGCGTAATACAAAAGATGTGCTGACTGAGAATTAAAATGAAGCCGTACCAAAGCATAGGCCAATGTAAGCTGACAAAATTGTCACCTTAGTTGCCAGAGTTGACAGGCTACCTTCCGCTGCAATGTAAATAAAATGTTGATATGTCAGCAACTTTTGCTAACCAGGCAGGGAAAATAAGGGCTTTGTACCAAAAGTGGAAGCTGAGTTAAGTTTTTCTTGAACAGGCATAAAGGTTGCTTTGTAGTAGAGGCTTTTCTTCTTCTTACTTTTCGGATACTCATACTATGGATATTAAAAAACTCGTCCTGGCCGTCATCATTGGCGGCGTGACCACCACAGCAATGGCGGTGGATAAAAATGCCCTGCGCACGCAGGCTAAAATGATGCACGGGCCTATTCCTGAGATTATGCCGGGTGCAGAAAGCGATACGCCGGCATTGATCGACCTTGGTGAGCGTTTGTACTTTGAAACGGCTTTATCGGCCGACGGCAGCCAGTCGTGTAACACCTGTCACCGTATTGATGGTGGCCTTGGCGGTGTCGATAACGAGTCAACGTCGCTTGGAGTGAAAGGATCCCGTGGCGACCGGAATTCACCATCTGTGTGGAATGCCGGTTTCCATGTCGCTCAGTTTTGGGATGGCCGTGCTGAGGACCTGGCGGCACAAGCCAAAGGCCCTATCCTGAATCCGGTAGAAATGGCGGTGCCAGACGAGCAAACAGCGATTAATAACCTTAAGGCAGCAGGCTATGAAACCCTCTTTGCCGACGTCTTTAAAGGCCAGGCTGAGCCGCTCAATTACGACAATCTGGCGAAAGCGATTGGTGCCTTTGAACGTACGCTGATCACCGTAGACCGCTTTGATGAGTTTCTCGCTGGTGACGACAGTGCCATGACCGAAACGGAACTCAAAGGCTACCAGACCTTCGTTCAGTCGGGCTGTGCATCCTGTCACAATGGCGCGTTGTTTGGCGGTGCCATGTACATGAAAATAGGTCTGATCAACGCTTATGAAAACAGCCACGATCTGGGGCGATTTGCCGTAACCAATAATCCGGCCGACAAATATGTATTCAAGGTGCCAAGCCTGCGTAATATTACTAAAACCGCGCCTTATTTTCATGATGGTGCGGTAGCCGAACTGGATGAGGCGGTTGCACAAATGGCATGGATGCAGCTGGGCCGTAAGCTGAGTGATCAGGAAGTCTCTGAAATTGTGGCTTTCCTGAGCGCGCTGGAAGATACCCATACCATCACGGTTAAGTACTTAAACAGCGGAGCTGAGGTTGGTCAGTAATGCTTTGAGGTAGCTCCTTTCAGGGAGCTACTTTACCTCTGTAGCCAGCGAGTCGGCGATATCAGGTTTGGCTCGTTTGGTCTTCTTGGCTTTTTTCAATGGCGGGCACAAGTCGTCATTATTGTAATAAACAATACACTCAAGACACTGCACACACTCGTTATAGTCTACCTTTCCTGCCGGTGTAATCGCCTTAATATCGCACTTGTGATAGCACATGGTACAGGGTTTTCCGCACTCCTTGCGACGGGTTAACCATTCAAATTTGTGGAAGTAGCCAAGTACTGCCAGTCCGGCACCTAACGGACACACATAACGGCAATAGAATTTATTGATAAACAGGCCGAGCCCCAGCAGCGCCAGGGTGTAGAGTACAAACGGCCAGTAGCGCACAAAATGTAAGGTAATGGCAGTTTTAAACGGTTCTACCTCGGAGAGTACCTCGGCCGCCGACAGCGAATAATAAGAGGTGCCGGCCAACCCAATTAAAATAGCGTACTTAATCCACCATAAGCGCCGGTGGAGGGAGAAACTAATCTTGTACTGGCGAATACGGAAGCGCTTTGCCACCCAGCCGACCATTTCCTGGAGTGCGCCGAAGGGGCACAGCCAGCCGCAAAAAATACCGCGACCAACAATAAACAGGCTGATAAAAACGTATAACCAGAGAATAAATAACACCGGATCCATCAGGTATACCTGTAAATCAAACCCTTGATAGACCGTTTGTAAAATGGGGAAGATGTTCACAATGGAGAGCTGTCCCTGGGCGTACCAGCCAATAAAGAACAGCGTGAAGAACATAAAACCCCAACGAATCTTACGAAATAAAGGCTCGTTGGCGGAAAGCTTATGCTGCCACACAAAAATGGCGGTCACTGCGATTAAGCTCAGTACCAGAATGGTGATGGAGAGCCAGCGCATTTTCCATACTCTTACCCAGGCTGGCAGCGGTTTTTCCATCACTTCCACTTCGGCGATATCAAACAGCCCCTCTGGCAGCGCGTACTCATTGGCAAACTGGGCCTGTTGCTTGATGAGATGATTTTTAGCCACTTCGATATTCAGGTTTAACTGCATGGGCACACTGGGGTTAAACCCCGACTGTGTATTGACCGCAAACAGCTGTAAATCTTCAGTGGCGGCAATATCGCCCTGTAGCGCCTGGGGCTCAAAACTAAAAAAGTTAAGGTCGCGCATAGCGAAGGGCAGTTCATTTTGCGTCAGGCTTACCTGGCTGGGCACGGTGCCGGGCTTAAAGTCGTCGTCGAGATAGCTGAAATAGCCCTCCGACATCACCATAAAGGCCTGTTCATTGGGCTTAAGCATCGCCTGAAGACGATTAAAGGCTGCTTCTCCTAACAGGTTACGACCGATTAGGGGAGAATTCAGATAGGCGTAATAAACGGTGAAGTTATCATTAAAATCGGTATCGAAGGTGTCCGACGGATAATCGTCCAGGTCGCTGCCCAACGCTTTCTCGAAGTTTTCGCGGCTGATTTGCCACTGTTTCAGGTAACCTTTCTCAAGCAGTTCAGAGGTTGAAAGCGGTTGGTAGTTATCCTGTTTCGCCGTGGCCGCCGGCGCACTGGCAAAACCGGTGAGTTTGTTTCTGGCAACTTGCAGAGCCGAGAGTAACACCGTATCGCTCATTACAATTACCGATACGGTCGCTTTGGTAACACCGTCTACATGGACGGTATTGTCGTTGGGATTGGTGTCGTTGCTCGCGCTGTCGACGATAACGCGGTTAGACACGTTCTGACCAATGTACTGGTCGAGAAACTGCCGCATGGGCTCAGGACCCAGACCGTGTAAGAAAATGGGTTCGTGATGATGAAGAATATCGATGCCGACAATATTGCCTTCCACATCGATGCCAATAAGCAGGTTAATTCGGTCACCGGAGAATCCGGGGAGCTCTACTAAATCGTTGCTTTGAAACGCGTAACCAAGCAATTCTTGTAACTGATATACGGGATAGACGGGGTAGTCAGCTTGCTTGTCGCCAATCACGGTGGCTTTGGGGAACAGTTGTTGAATTCGCTCGGGAGTAATATTTTCATCAGCCCGGCTTTCAACAGTAATGCCTAAGCAAGTAAGTAACCAGATACCGAGAACAAATGCGAAACGTTTCATTGGGCTCCCTGCAGTGGGTGGGGCAAGTAGCGATGACTAAACTACCTGCCCCGAGGAGAAAAAACGCGACAAACCCGGTGGGACTATAACGGTTTGTCGCGGTGCCTCTTAACTACGAGGCAATTTGAACGTCCAGACAGTACCACCCTGGTTAATGTCTTTAACTTTCTTGGCAACTTCACCACCCCACAGAGGAACGGCGCCACCCCATCCAGATACGATGCTCAGGTATTGTTCACCATCCTGTTCCCAGGTAATAGGTGAGCCAACGATGCCTGAACCCGTATTGAACTTGTAAACAATTTCACCGGTTTTAGCGTTAAAGCCGTACAGGTAACCTTCTGGCGTACCAGTAAATACCAGGTTGCCGGCTGTTGCTAAGACACCACCCCACAGAGGCGCGTTGTTTTTGTATTCCCAAACAACTTCACCGGTTTTAGGGTCAACCGCTTTAAGAGAGCCGATGTGATCGAAGATCGGTTTGATAGTGAAACCAGAACCTAAGTACGCAGCGCCTTTTTTGTAGTTAACCGGCTCATTCCAAATGTCCATGCCCCATTCGTTTGAAGGTACATAGAACAGACCAGTGTCCTGACTAAACGCCATAGGCATCCAGTTTTTACCACCTAAGAATGACGGTACAGCCCAAACGGTCTTACCTTTTTTGCCATCTTCGGCGTCGGCTGGGTTACCCGGACGCATATCGTCGTCGTAAATTGGGCGGCCATTTTTATCCAGACCTTTGGCCCAGGTAATACCGCTGACAAATGGGAAGCCACGAATGAAGTCACCATTTTCACGGTTAAGGACATAGAAGAAACCGTTACGGTCAGCCGTTGCAGCCGCTTTTACGGTTTTGCCTTTATCTTTGTAATCAAACGCGATTAACTCGTTAACACCGTCGAAATCCCAACCATCGTGTGGTGTGGTTTGGAAGTGCCAAACAATTTTGCCGGTATCCGGGTCGATTGCCAGACGAGAAGAGCTGTACAGGTTGTCGCCAGGACGTAAGTGTGAGTTCCATGGCGCAGGGTTACCAGTACCCATAAAGATCAGGTCCTGATCCGGGTCGTAAGTACCGCCTAACCAGGTCGCTGCACCACCAGTTTTCCACAGGTCGCCGGTCCAGGTTTTATTGGCTTCGCCACCGGTAATGCCGTTGTCTTTGCCATTTAAGGTGCCCATGTGGCCCTCAACGGTAGGACGAGACCAAACCAGTTCACCAGTTACTGCATCACGGGCTTCAACTTTACCCACGATACCGAATTCACCACCGGAAATACCGGTCACTACCATGCCTTTAACAATCATCGGCGCCGCAGTAAATGAATAACCGGCTTTATAATCGCCCAGGGTTTTACGCCATCTTGGCTTACCGGTTTTCTGGTCCAGTGCAACCAGTTTGGCATCCAGGGTACCGAAGATAACTACGTCGTCATACAACGCCGCACCACGGTTGATTACGTCACAACAAGGCATAATACCGTCGGGTAAACGGGCTTCCCATTGCCATAACTCATCACCCGTTTCTACGTCGATGGCATAGATACGAGAGTAAGAAGCGGTAACGAACATAATGCCGTCTTTAACCAGCGGCTGTGATTCCTGACCACGTTGTTTCTCACCACCGAAAGAAAAAGCCCAAACCGGACTCAGCTTCTTAACGTTGCTAGTGTTCATTGTGTCAATTGGACTAAAGCGCTGTCCACGTGGACCAAGGCCATAGCTGACCACGTCACCTGGGGTTGCCTGGTCATTGACGATATCTTTGTCTGTCACTTTCGCCTGGGCTACGCCGGTCATGGCGCCAAGGGACAGGGTTAAACAGAACGCAGAGCTGAGTAAGCGGCCTGAAACTCTTTTACTTTTCATCAGATTTCTCCAGTGTTTCAACGGGGTTTGGTACCCTTTGTTACAACGTCCGCGGCTTGTTCATCAAAAAGCATGCGACGGTTGAGTGTTGTGTTCGTCCACTAGGCGAGTATAGAACAACATACCTACCTAAGAGTCCTCAGAATCAGTATCAGTCATCATTTTGTTAACAACCATTAAACCTTGGGTTATCATTTTTAGTTCGTTGGTAGTAATACTTCGCTGAAGGGCCTAACTGGTGCGGCTTTGACGGTTTAAAACTTGGCGTAAAAATAGCTAAAAAGGCCGCGTTTTAATGAGAGAAACAGCGGCCTTTGCGTGTCTTGTAAAAAAAATGTAATGCTTATTCGGTGCGGTGGTAATCGGGGATTTCGTAGCTCAGGCCGTATTGTAAAAACAGCGCTTCCATTTCCCCGTTTTTAATCATCGGTTCAGTGATAGCCTGTATCGCATAAACCAATTCCCGGTAATCCTGTTTCACCGCCATACCAATGTCCCAGGACTTAATGCTCATGGCGGCCAGGCCGTCTGCACTGATATCGTATTGTGCCGGAAGGGGCGCAAAGTCTGATTTATTCATATCCCCTGAGGTACTCATACCCCATTGCAACTGGCCTTTCATACCGGCTACCGCCGCAACTTTGCCTTCTTGTAACTGCCTGATGCCGTCGAATACCGACTCCACATGAACCAGTTTGTCCCTTAACCGGCCACCAATGGTCGCGCCGAGGAAGAAACTTGGCAGTGAATCCAGTTCAACTGCAACGGGTTCGTACTGAAAGATAGCCAGGGTGCGAATATCGTTAGTTTTCTCGTGATCGCGTAACAGTGCCCAGCTTTCCTGCTGGTACGGGCCAAACATCACTACTAAGTCATTTTTCGGCAGGCCGTATCCATCGATAGCATAAGCAAATTTGCGATCGTAGGGGACACGTAACATTAAGTCGGCTTTCTGGCGGGTAATGATATGGCCTTTCCAGATGGCGTTGCGCAAATCATCTTCAAGGTTTTCGTCGGCGTTGATCCACATCCACTCCAGATCAACACCCAATCCCGCCGCTATGCGTTTACCTACCTCAATATCGACACCTGCAGGTTCGCCATCCCTGAGGTAGGAATAGGGGGGGAAGTCGTTGTAGACAGCAATGGTTATCTGGCCTTGCTCAAGAATATCCTCATAACTCTTAGCCATCACTGAGGTGGCTACTACACTGCAAATTAGAAGAACGATTCTTAAAACCATTACTGCCCCTTAACTTTCTGATTGTTGTGTAATGCTTACTCTGGCACGCCTCGGGTTTCGATGTATGCTTTGATGGCCCACATCGCTTCCTGAGAAAGAATACCTTCAAACGGAGGCATGTAAACACGACCGTCCACTACGGCACCATTACGGATACGTGTCATAAACCAACCGTCGGCTTCTTCGGTACTGAAGAATTCAAATTCGTCATTCAGTTTACGCAGATCAGGCGTGATTCCGCCAGAAATAACTTCCAGTCCGTGACAACGGGCACAGTTCTGGTTGTAGGCTGAATCGCCAATCTTAATTGCCAGTTCATTGCCGGTGTACGGGTTAGTTTTCAGCCACTCATCGCCTAGCTGGGGTAATTCACTGGTGTCTACTGCTTGCGGCGTTACATCACCGTGAGCCATTGCATTAGCGGTTACCAGGGTAAGTACCGCCAGCATCGCGCTGCGCAAAATAGTTAAATACATCTTCATCTCGGTTTCTCCAAAAGCTGCCACATTGAGTTGTCATGCCTGTTAAATGTTGCAGTGAAGTAAAAATAGTCATCAATAGGTTTTCATGTCTACAACAAAGCACAGGGTGAAAGTTAGGAGATCTGGGGTTTCCTTCCAATTGTACTTAGGTAGTAAACCTTTCATCCTTTTTGCTCATTTCAACTGTGTACAATCATGCTCTACTATTGCACCATAAGGTTAAAAAAGGGTTTTGTTTTTGAACATAAAAAAACGCGCAGATTACAAATTTTACACCTGTTTAACGTGCTTTTCGCGACACGTTCGCGTCCTGTTTGCGTTAGTTGTCGGTGTTGTTTTGGCGCCTGGAATGGCTCATTCCAAGGCACTAAATATAGATGTGATTTATGTTCGGCAATCAGCAAACGAAGCTGCGCAGCCTTTATTACTTAAGAAAACCCCGCTGAATGTTACTCTTGCCGGTGCAGAACTGGCCATTATCGACAGCAATACGACGGGCCGGTTTTTGCAGCATCATTATTCGCTTTCCCGCGTAACCGGCGCGAATAGCCAGGAGATTATGGCGGCACTTAAGCCGCGTCTTAATGGTCAGCCTGCCATCCTCCTAACAGACCTGCCAACGACTACGCTGAAAGTAGTAGCTGATTTGGCACTCGCCAATGCCAGTGTGATCATCAATGCCGGTGAAGCCGACAATAATTTACGTGTATCTCAGTGTCGTGGTGGCTTGTTGCACACCGTGGCGAGCCGGGCGATGTTAACCGATGCCATGGCGCAGTTTTTTATGTCCAGACGATGGCGTGAGTGGTTTGTTATTAGCGGTGAATCGGCCGCAGATGAAGCGTACAGCGCCTCTATATTACGCTCTGCGAAACGTTTCGGGGCAAAAGTGGTAGAACAAAAAAACTGGAGCTTCGATACCGACCTGCGCCGCAGTGCACAGCGGGAAGTGCCCCTGTTTACTCAGGGTGACGATTATGATGTTGTGCTGGTCGCCGACGAATCGGACCTGTTTGGCAACTATATTCCTAATAATACCTGGTTACCCCGACCGGTAGCCGGCACCCATGGGTTAACACCAAAAACCTGGCATTGGGCGCTTGAGCAGTGGGGGGCCACCCAGTTACAAAACCGTTTTTACGAGCAGTTCGGGCGTGAAATGCTCGATACAGACTATGCGGCCTGGCTGGCCGTTCGCAGTATCAGCGAAGCCGTTACCCGAACTCAAACCGATAGCCCGAAAGCGTTGTATGAGTATTTGGTCAGCAGCGAGTTTGAACTGGCGGCATTTAAAGGCAGAAAGCTGAGTTTTCGGCCCTGGAACGGGCAATTGCGTCAACCCATCCCATTGGTGCACCCAAAAGGTTTGACCTCTCTTTCGCCACAGGAAGGGTATCTTCACCCCAGCACGGATTTAGATACGCTGGGATTCGACAAGCCCGAGTCACGTTGTGACATGGCTTATTAAAAGGTGGTATAGAAGTATGCGTTTATTGGTTTTACTGGCAGGTTTGTGTACTGCATGGCTAAGTCAGGCGGAAGTGGCGTACGTATCGAATGAAAAAAGCGATACCCTGACACTGATTGACCTGGATACACTGGAAGTCATTGACACTCTGGATGTCGGAATGCGCCCGCGCGGCATTATTTTTAGTCACGACTATAAGTACCTGTATATTTGCGCCAGTGAATCTGACGCCGTGCAGGTGATGGACCTGGCAACTCATAAAGTTATTCACAACCTGCCCTCGGGGGAAGATCCGGAGCAGTTTGCTCTGCATCCTAATAACCGACATTTGTACATTGCTAATGAAGACAGTGCGGTAGTGACGGTTGTTGATACCGTAGAACGCACCGTAATTGCCCAGATTGACGTGGGTATTGAGCCTGAGGGAATGGCAGTCAGCCCGGATGGCAAATGGGTGATCAATACCTCTGAAACCACCAACATGTTGCACTGGATTGATGCCAGTACCCACGAGTTGGTGGATAACACCCTGGTCGATCAACGTCCCCGTCATGTGGAGTTTAGTAAGTCCGGCGATAAAGTCTGGGCATCAGCTGAAATTGGCGGCACCGTTGATGTGATTGATACCGATTCGCGTAAGCTGATCACCAAAATTGGTTTTAAAATTCCCGGTGTGCACCGCGACAAAATCCAGCCTGTGGGGATCAAGCTGACCGACGATGGCCAGTATGCCTTTGTGGCACTCGGCCCGGCCAATCACGTGGCCGTTATCGATGCCAACACCTATGAGGTGCTTGATTACCTGTTGGTAGGGCGCCGTGTATGGCAATTAGCCTTTGCCAAAGAACAGTCATTATTACTCACCACTAATGGCGTGAGCGGTGATGTGTCGGTGATTGATGTAGATGATTTAAAAGTCATCAAAACCATTAAAGCGGGCCGTTACCCCTGGGGCGTAGTGGTTAAACCATGAGTAATCCGGTGTTAGCGGTAGAACAATTAGGGTTTAATTACGGCACCAAAAAGGCGCTTTCTGAGGTGTCGTTTTCGTTAGCAAGCGGCCAGTACTATGCGTTACTGGGGCCTAACGGAGCAGGAAAGAGTACTATGTTTTCAATCCTCTGCCAGCTCTTGCAACCCAATACCGGAAGCGTAACGGTGAACGGCATCAGCGCCCAAAAAAAGCCGCGTCAGGTGCTAAAGCAAATAGGCATGGTGTTTCAGCAACCCACGCTGGATCTGGATTTAAGCGTTGAACAAAACCTGGCTTACCACGCCAGCTTGCATGGACTACCGGGCGCATTTACCCGCCAGCGTATCAGCGAAGAACTGGCCCGTTTTGCCATGAGCGATCGGCGTAAAGATAAGGTTCGTTCATTAAATGGGGGCCATCGCCGGCGCGTGGAAATTGCCCGGGCGCTGCTCCATCAGCCAGCCATTTTACTGCTGGATGAGGCAACGGTAGGCCTTGACCAGTCTACCCGCGATACCATTAACGATCACCTGCGTCAGTTATGCAGTGACTCCGGGATCACCATTTTATCGTCTACCCATCTGATTGATGAAGTGCGCCCTGACGATGAACTGATTGTGCTTATCCAGGGCCAAATCAAGCTGCAACAGCGATGTCAGGAAGCCATGCAAACCCTGCAGCTCGATTCTGTGCAGGCACTTTATCGCCATTTTCATCAGCAGGGGGCACAATAAATGTACTGGACCTGCTTTGTTGGGGTATTAAAAAGAGAGCTACTGCGGTTCTGGCAACAGCGCTCCCGGCTGATCAGTGCACTGGTGCGGCCGTTACTGTGGCTGGTAGTTTTTGCTGCTGGTTTTCGTGCGGCACTGGGGGTTGCGATTATTCCGCCCTATGAAACTTACATTACCTATGAGGTGTATATCATTCCGGGACTGGCCGGCGTGATCATGCTGTTTAACGGTATGCAAAGTTCCCTTTCTATGGTCTACGACCGGGAAATGGGCAGTATGAAAGTGCTGCTAACCAGCCCTATGCCCAGACCGTTTTTGCTGGTCAGCAAACTGCTGGCGGGCGCCTTTATTTCTATGCTGCAGGTATATGCCTTTTTTGCAATTGCCTGGCTGCTGGACGTGGAAGCTGAACCAATAGGTTATCTGCTGGTTATTCCGGCTTTACTCCTCACCGCCTTGTTACTGGGGGCATTGGGACTATTGTTGTCGTCTTTCATTAAGCAATTGGAAAACTTCGCGGGGGTGATGAACTTTGTGGTGTTCCCCATGTTTTTCCTGTCATCGGCGTTATATCCGCTGTGGAAAATGCGCGAGTCGAGTGAATGGTTGTACTGGATATGCCAGTTTAATCCGTTCACTCATGCGGTTGAGCTAATCCGCTTTGCCCTCTATGGGCAGTTTAACGGGCAGGCGGCACTCATTACTGGTGTTTGTACGCTGATTTTTACCAGCCTGGCGATTTGGGGCTACGACCCTAAACGCGGCATGGTGAAACGCAAGGTAGGCGGTTAGACACGCTGACTAAACATACGGATGGATTATCCCGGTAGCCATTGTAATAAAGGCTAGCTGAATGACAGTACATCCACTAATATAACTTACAGAGCATTAACAGGGTGATAAAAATGGTAGAAATTCTCGTCGCTGATGACCATCCCTTATTTCAGTATGCAATCACCGATTTCGTTGAGCGTAATATTCCCGACACCAAAACGATCAGTTGTATCGACCTTGAAGAAGCGCTAAACACCGCTGAAGAAAACCCTGATATCGACCTGGTTTTGCTGGATCTTAATATGCCTGGCATGGATGGCCTGAATGGTATTGTGCGCTTTCGAAATCAGTACCCGGAAATTCCGATCGTTATTGTGTCAGCTGAAGAAGACAAAAACGTCGTGCTGCAGGCTTTCACGTATGGCGCTGTGGGCTTTATAACCAAGTCATCCAGCTGTGAGCAGATTGTTGGGGCGCTTCAGCAAGTGCTCTCCGGTCAGGTTTATCTGCCGCCGGATATCATTCGCAACGGCGGTAGCAGCAAACCTAAAGATGATTCTGCGCAGCAGCAGATTGATCCCAAACTAATTGGCGCCTTAACCCGCCGCCAGTTATTGGTATTTGAGTGTATTGCCAAAGGTAAATCCAACAAGCAGATTGCTTATGAGCTGAATATCGCCGAAACCACGGTAAAAGCTCACGTGTCGGCTATTCTGACCAAGCTGAATGTTCATAACCGCATTCAGGCGGCACTGTGCGCCGCCAGTATCGACTTTAACCAGTATTTAATGCGTAACTAATTTGCAGCCACTGTGGTGGCTTTGTAAGCCATGGGTAAGTGGTTACCCATGGTATAAGTTGTTACTTTCCCTCTGGATTATCGTATTTGTCAGGTTGTATTCCTGGCCCTTTCAATACCCGTGAAAATTGAGTATTGTCTTTGCTTTACTCTTACAGAGTGTGCAAAGGTTGATATGGAAATCGAAGTAACCCGACCAAAACAATTCGCCGATCTGACCCGCAATTACCGACTACTTGCCGATGGTAAGGAAGTGGCCGTTATCGAACGCGGTACCTCTCAAAACATTACTCTGCCGCCTGACAGTAAAACACTCACGGCTTACATAGATTGGTGTTATAGCCCGGAATTTGCCGTTAGTGATATTCACGATGGCCGCATCGTAGTAAAAAACGCCTTTGCTTCTAACCCGCTTAAAGCGCTATTGCTGTCTCTTTATTACGTGTCGTTGGGTAAACACAAATATCTGAAAATACAGAGCGGAAACTAGTATTTGAAAGAATGCTTTTATCTATCAGGCCTGAGAGTGGAGAGGCAATTTTACCGTTTAACACTCTTCACACATAGGAAAAATAATGACTGAAGCTGAATCTGGTTCATGGATCTGCGCGTTTTGGCGCAGAATTGGTGCATACGTTCTCGATTCTTTGTTGCTTATAGCTGTAGGCCTGTTGCTGGGAGTATTTCTGGAAAGCGTCTTCGTAGCAATGGAGGCATGGGCCGTGCTAGTGGGCTATAGCATTGCTCTGGCCTATTTCGGTATCATGAACAGTGCCGTTGCGGGCGGCCAGACACTAGCCAAAAAACTTTTAAAGATCAGGGTCGTAAACGCTGATAATGGGTCAATAAGTGTTGCCAGATCGCTGCTTCGTTCTGCCGTGCTTCAGGTACCGTTTTATTTAAATGGTGCGGTTTTTTCCGCTGAAAGCTTCCCATCTTGGCTTATTTATCCCCTCAGTATGATTGTTTTTGGCGGCTTGTTTGCCATCCCCTATCTGTATATCTTTAACCGTATTACGCGTCAGTCGTTACATGATTTAGTGGCAGGCACCTATGTGGTGAATGCGGATGCAGAGCGTCAGGCGCCAGAACCAGTGTGGCGAGGACATCTGCTGGTTGTGGCTGTGTTTTTTACGGCGGCTCTTACTGTACCTGCATGGATGTTTCCGCAGGTGGAGAGTGCTACGGTTGAGAATTTACTTGCCGTGCAGTCTGCATTGTCTGACTATCCGGATGTTGCAACTGCTGCGGTGACCGAGGGATATACTACAGTTACTTCCTCTACCGAGGGTAGTAGAACAACCACTTATGTGAGCAGCCGGGTCAGACTTACCATTGATAACGTAGAGAATGAGGCGCTGGCTCGTCAGATGGCGACGACAGTTGCTGCCATTTATCCCGGTGCGCTTGAAACCGATATGATTCAGATAACTTTGGTTTACGGTTATGACATCGGCATAGCGTCTAAATGGACTACCTACAACCACAATTTTAGTACTAATGTGGTGGAGTCCGCCCAATAGCTGCAAATTCATCACAATACAGCGAATAAACTCGCGCTGGTTGTCATCACTGAGTATGCTGGCAACTCATGCTTATTAAACCCGGAGTTAGGAACAGTTAATGGCCACGGATTATTTATCACTGGAATGGCAGACGCTGCAGAATCAGTTCGATAGCTATGAGAAATACAGTTTAATCATTAAGCTGGTCGCCATTTTTACAACGGCTTTAGCATTAGGGTTCGAATTTAACCTGCTGGTAACGGTGTTGATAGTCGGGGTGTTCTGGCTACAGGATGGAATTTGGAAAACGTTTCAGGGGCGTTTTGAAACCCGGTTGCTGGCCATTGAAGCGGCGTTGGCCGCTAATCACAATGAAACCGGCTGTCAGTTCAATCAGCAGTACCAGCAATCGGCGAACAGCGGCCTGGGGTTAATAACAGAATATCTGAAACAAAGCCTCAGACCTACCGTAATGTACCCCTATGTGGTATTGCTTGGCCTGACTTTATCAAGTCTGTGGTGGTAGCCAGCCCCTGCTATTATGCGTTGGCCTTCGACAGCAGATTCGATAACGCCAGCTTCATTTTATGGGGCTTCACGGGTTTATTTAGCAGCGAGTAGCCTTTTTCCCGGACCTTCTGGCGAAGCTCATTGGTGTAGTTGGCAGTGATCATAATAACCGGAGGATGAGGCGCTAAATGCTGGTGAGTAATTTCCAGCGCATCAAAACCCGTATCGCCATCGTCAAGATGATAATCAGCGATGATCAGTTGTGGGTCCAGCTCGGTTAAAAATTCCGGCTCCTGCAGTTCTTCCAGAGTTTGTACCGAGGTTATGTTGCAATTCCAGCTGCCTAGTACGGTTTCCATGCCTTTACAAATTTCATCGTCATTATCGATAAGTAAGATCCGCGCGCCTTCAAGCTGGTCGTTAAAGCGGTCGATTAACGGCGCTGGTGCGGGCTTAACCCGTTCAGAGGAAACATCGGCATAGGGGAGGGTAATGCTAAAACACGATCCCTTGCCTTCTACAGAGCGCACGCTGATCGTGTGATTCATCACACTGGCCAGCCGTTCTACAATGGCCAGACCCAAGCCCAGACCTTTATCATGCCTGCGCTTTTTAGCATCAAGGCGATTAAATTCGCGGAATATCTCGCTCAGTTTATCCTGGGGAATACCAATGCCGGTATCAAATATCTGAATTTGCAGGCCCGCTTTACGCCGTCTTACACCCACTAAAATACTGCCTTCATTGGTATAACGAATAGCATTACTGAGCAGGTTACGCAGTATTCTGGCTAACAGGTAGGTATCGGAATGGACCAGCGTTTGGGCCGATTTCACCCTTAGTCTGAGGCCTTTTCTTTCGGCCTGAGGGGTAAACTCATTCACCATATTGGTAATGAGCTCGTTGATTTCAAACTCATCCAGCACCGGCTCAATTAAGCCCGCTTCAAGCTTAGAAATATCCACCAGCGCACTGATCAGCGATTCGAGGTTTTCCAGTGAGTAACTCAAGGAACGGATGAGCCTTTGCGCTTCATCGCCCAGCGTCAGATCGTTTAAGGCATCGGCAAACAAACGAGCGGAATTCATCGGCTGCAGTAAATCGTGACTGGTGGCCGCGAGGAACTTCGACTTTGACTCGTTAGCCCGGTCTGCTTCACGCTTGGCTTCAAGGAGCTTAATTTCGGCTAACTGGCGTTCTTCAATTTCGTTGCGCAGTTGCAGGTTAATTTCTGAGATTTTCTTGGTGCGCTGGTTAACCCGTTGCTCCATATAGTCGTAAGCATGTTTAAGCGCACGGGCCGTGCGCCGTTGTTCGGTAACGTCCTGTTCGAGCGCAAAGAAACCAATAACGTTGCGGTGCTCATCGAAATGGGGAATGTAGGTTTTATTTGAAATCCTTACGTTATCCGGGTCGCGGCTGTGTTCCAGTTCAAAATTCACTGCCTGGCCGAGCATAGCCCGGGCGATATGGATGGTCAGGGTCTGATACTCTTTTTGCCCCAATACGTCGCTAAGATGATGATTAATAATTTCATCGCGCGAGCGGTTAAACCATTTTTCAAACTCGCGGTTCACGAACTCGTAACAGAGATCTTTATTAACATAGGAAATCAGCGCCGGCATGGCATCGGTAATCAAACGAATACGCTGTTCACTTTCGCGCAGGGCAATCTGGTTACGGCTACGCTCGGTAATGTCGGCAAAGGTGATCAGAATGCCGCCACCGGGGATCAGGTTACGCCTGACCAGTAATACCAGATTGTCATCCAGCATCATCTCAACTTCCAGGAAGTCCTTGTCTGGTGCAACATCAAAGGAAATCGCATCTAACAGGGCCCTGGCAAAGTCGTTTTGCTGCATGAGCTCAGCAAACACATCACCCCGGTGCACACCGCTATCTGAAAGCTTTAGCAGCTCGAAAAAGCGCTGGTTCCAGGTTTCAATTTGGCGGTCGGCGTTTATCAGTACCACCCCCTGAGACATGTTTTCCAGGGTGGCCTTGAGCAGCTCAGCCTGCTCTGTCATCGCGGTTTCGTAGCGTACTTCTTCAGCCAGTTTAATGTTGGTGATATCGGTATACACCACTACCAGGCAGTTATCGTTGGTTTTACGTTCCTGCATCTGGATCCAGGTGCCATCCCGGAGTTTGAAAATGGTTTGTGCTATGGGGTCAGGATACACGCCCACTTTCTTCTGGGCTTTCGCCTTGTGATCAACCAATACCAGCGAGGCGGCGGTAATTTCCTGAAAGGAGGTTGTGCCTAACTCATACCTAATATTGTGCTGTTGCCAGAACTCGGCGCAGCGACTGTTAACCATCACCATCTTGCGGTCTGCGTCGAACAGTGCAAAGGCATCGGAAATACTCTCTATTGCGTCACGCAGGCGCTGGCGGTCCTGCTCTGCCTGGATTTGGCTTTTCTCGGTTTCCCGGCGAGCCAGCTCAAGCTGTTGGTTGGATTCTTCCAGGCGGTGCAGGGTTTGCTGCAGGCGGTAGGTACGTTCTTTTACCTTATCCGCCAGCATGGCGGCGTCTTCAAAAGACTGGTAAGCGTCACTGTGATTTCCCCAGCCCATTTCCACCCGACGCATGAGCACCCGGTTAATTTTCTGCAGCTTTTCGTTTTCGTAGCGCAGCCGTTCGAGTTCATCATCGCCGGCCATTTCCGGCGGCTCGACGGCGACTTCAGGCGTCAGTGGACTTGAGGTTGGTTTCAATGGGCGCTCCAATCGCTACGCCGGTAAAAGTATGGTTCAAGTGTAACCCATTTATCTGCTCACCGTAGGTATTAAATCCAATCACATGATTAGCTCGGTATAGCTCAGACATGGAGTCTTCCAACTGGTATTTATCGATTTCAGCACGGCGGTGAATACAGTCAAAACCAATGAGTAATTCAATGTCGCCAACATTACTGCGAATATCATTGAGGATCATGGTGGAGTGCGCATGCAGACCACTGGATTTCATTTTAGTTAGCACAATACCGGCATCGATAGCACAGAAAAATGTCAGGCTTAAATCATCGTTGACCTGCTGAATACTGCGGATGTATAGGTGATCGCCAATTTGTACGGCCAGCGGGTGCATCGCAAAAACTTCGGAAGTTAGCTCTTCAAGTTTTAAGCCGTTTATCCGGCAATACTCCAGTGCTGCAGGTTCGGCGTTAAATTCTTCCACCACACGTTGTCCCGGTGCGGTTTGGGTAACCACCAGTTTATCGTTGTCGGGCGCTAAATGATGATGGCTGAAGACATCAAAATAACAGTTACTGTTAATCAGCATAAATACCGCGGCACTGCTGTAAAAGCGGCCATTGCAGTACACCTGGGTATCGACAAAGTGCTGGTCGTCGCCGGCAGAGCCGCCTACCAGCGGAATGTCCTGCATGCTCATATTGAGTGCATCGATAACCAGTTCTTCACGAATGGATAAACCATCCAGTAAGGTCATGCCGAAGGAGTGTTGTTCTAACGGGCCCGGCGATACCGCTTTGCGGCGAAGTTTGTCGAGCATGGAGTTAACCAGTACGTCGGCATCGCGTTCAGAAAAAGCGGCCAGATTTTCGATAAGCACGGTTTCCACAGCAAAGTGATGCTTACTCAGGGCGAAGGCGCTGATGGAATGCTTACGGCAACCGTCAGGGGTGATTTCACCGGCCGACGTACAGCCAATCACGGGGATATCACCAAAATAGCGGTTTAGTTCTTTTGATAGCTGTTCCAGTGGATAACGGGTACAACAGTAAAATACTACGCAGGCTGCTTCGCAGGGGGCCAATGCATGGTAAATGTCCCTTGCTGCAATAACAGGATCGAGACTTTCAGAGCCGGCTCTGGCCACAGAGGGTGAGTCGAAGACTTCAACGGCTTGACTAATTGGTTGCGACAGCATGGATACTCCCTAAACTAGGGTGATTGGATGCATTACGCTGTGCCAAAGGGCCGAGATACCAATTCACCGCTGTCGATTTTATATAATTCACAATTGTTTAACAAGATTAGTAAGAGCGTTTTACGAATAAAACTCCGCCATCAGTAGCATAAATTAGGCCGTTGGTCATACAACTAACGATCAGGCCGGATCAGCTAACGACTGTTTAAAACGTTCGGCGAGGGCTAAAAGTTCATTTTCGAGAGGGTTACGGGGGCGTTGTGAGGTTAAGCGGACATCTTCCAGCATCTGCATAGGGTGACTACTGAGTAGCAGGATACGGTCAGATAAGGTGAGTGCTTCAGTTATATCATGAGTCACATAAACTACGGTAGTCCGGCGTTTTTGCCACAGTTCACTGAGCAGTTGTCTGAGCGAGTCGGCGGCGGGAATGTCCAGCGACGAAAAAGGTTCATCCATTAGCAGGATATCCGGCTCACAGGCAAACGCCCGGGCCAGCGCTGCCCGTTTCAGCATACCGCCTGAAAGTTGGGCCGGATACTGATATTCGGCGCCGCTTAAACCCACCAGACTGAGCCAGTGTAAAGCGCTGGAGCGACGCTGTGATGTGCTGCCGTCACATACCAACATCACGTTTTCGCAAATGCTCAGCCAGGGCATCAACCTGGGTTCCTGGAACATCAGCGACACTCTGGCCGTTTTGCCGTCTGGTTTGCTGAGGCGAATCTCACCCTCAAAGTCGTTGTCGAGGCCGGCAATCAGGTTGAGCAGTGTGCTTTTACCCGCCCCTGATGGACCCAGCAGGGTAACAAACTCCCCGTTGCTAAGAGTCAGGCCGAGGTTGCGAATAACGGCGGTGGCAATCCCTGCGTCGTTTACAAATGCCTTGTTGATAATATCTACCGTGTAAGTCATCGCCACTTCAGTACCCGCCGTTCCCAGGGGCGTAAAACGCCGGCTTCCAGGGCAAAAATAATACAGGCAAAGGCCAGTGTGTAAGCCAGTACACTGGTAATATCAAAATACTGAAAGAATAACGAAAGCTGAAAACCCACGCCATCACTACAGCCGAGAAGTTCTACCACCAGGACAATCTTCCAGACCAGTGCCAGGCCCCCGCGAGCGGCGGCCAGGAAATAAGGATAAAGCTGGGGCAAGTACACTTTTACCATCGTTCTGGCTGCGGGAACCTGGTAGGCCCTGGCCACATCCAGCAAACGTTTATCAATGGCTCTGGCACCTTCGCGCATAGTGACGGCGATATTGGGGGTTTTATTCACTATTACGGCTATCAGTGCGGCCGTTTCATTTAAGCCAAACCAGATAAAACATAAAATGATGGTAACCAGTGCCGGTACATTCAGCGCCAGGGTGACCAGGCTGTCGAGCCATAAATCCAGACGTTTAAAGTGCCCCATCAATAACCCCAGCAAACTGCCAAGCAGCATAGCGAATAAATAGCTGATAGCTATACGCCGCAATGTAATGGCCAGGTGATGGGGTAACTCGCCACTGTTAATATGTTCAAGCAGGTTAGTGAGCACTGCCAATGGGGCTGGCAGCAGATCAGGCTTCAGAAGCATCACGGCGGCTTGCCAAAGCAGCATAAACACCACCATCGACAGCACACGAGTCAGGGCCGGATGATTATGCATTGCTGTCTAATGCTCGCCTAAAGCCGGACTTTGCCAGAACAGACTCTGTGGCAGACTTTCCAGTGAACCGGTTACGCGTGTGGTTCCTTCGTTTTGCTTAAGCACCCTGAATAACTTTTGCAAATCGGTAGTGATATTTTCATCGAAGCCGGTTGGGATGCCTCTCCGGTAGTGTTCAATGAGTACAGGGCGGGCACCCTCTGAATACTTGTTGGTAAACGACGGAATTAGTTGCCACACGTTATCGTCGGTATTCATTAGCGCGCGGGTGTCGAAAGACATCGCAAAGAACTGATCGATCAGTGCTTTGTTGCGGCTTGCCCAGTCTTGCTTAAAGAGCCAGCCGATAACTGGTACCTCGGCACCAATTTGCCAGCTGGCGAGTACTTCGTCCATGGTCAGTAGTGAGCGCTTGTTGTGAGTTTTCAGTTCTGCGGCGTAATGCCAGAAGTTAACTACAGCGTCGAGCTGGTCGCGCAGCATTAGCTGATTAAGCATAGGCGGAGCGGCAAATTTGATAGTCGCCTGTTGGTCAAGGTCGAAGTTAAAATGTTGCTTCGCATAGGCACTGTACAACAGCCAGTTTTTGTTGCCTTTACCGCCCGCAAAGCCGATGGTTTTACCTTGTAGATCACCCATGTCTGAAGCATTGGCTTTGGCATCAACAACCAGTTCGCCGGCAGCCGTGGAATAGGGATAAAAATGATACAGTCGCCCTTCATCGAACTGCCGTGCTGCCCATAACCAGTCGCCCACAATCATGTCTACGGCGCCGCCTTGCAAAGCAACCGAAAGGGCCTGGGGCGAGCCTAATGCCACCCGGGTTAATTTAAAACCGTATTGTTCAGGAAGTTGTTTGGCTTCTGCCAGGTCCAGCTCCCAGTTGAGGGTGCCATACTTCAGTACACCAACCCGGATTTCCGGAAGATCAGCAGCTCTTGCGCCCGACGTCACCGCGCTGCACCACAGGATGACACTACACAGTACAACTCTAATCATCATGTCTTTTTGGGAGCTATTCAGCGGTTGTTGGGTCGATCATCGTTTTGACCTGATTAATTTGGTTGGCCGGAATACCCATTTGTTCAGCATGGTCGAGGATGGCCTGTTTATCAGGTGAAATGTAAACACAGTAAATTTTGTTGTCGGTGACGTAGCTTTCCACCCATTGAATATGCGGGCCGGCATCACGTAACACACAGCAGGATTGCTGTGACGTATTTTGCAGTTGTTCAGCGCTAAGTTCACCAGCACCGGGGATTTCGCGTTCGATAATAAATTTTGGCATGGCAGACAAATCCTTCTTTTTATTGACTATAGGGTACAGAAAGGAAAAAGGTCCCCGCAGATGCGGGAACCTCGCTTACGCCAGTTATGGCAACGCTTTTAGAAAAAGCCCAGTGGGTTGATGTCGTAGCTGGTCAGCAGGTTTTTGGTTTGCTGATAGTGGTCGAGCATCATTTTGTGGTTTTCACGGCCCACACCTGATTTCTTATAACCACCAAACGCTGCGTGAGCAGGGTACGCATGGTAGCAGTTCATCCATACACGACCAGCTTCGATGCCACGGCCCATACGGTATGCAAGGTTAGTATCACGAGTCCATACACCGGCACCCAGACCGAATTCAGTATTGTTGGCAATTGCCAGCGCTTCTGCTTCGTCTTTAAAGGTGGTCACACCGACTACCGGTCCAAAAATTTCTTCCTGGAATACGCGCATGTCGTTGTTACCTTTCAGCAGTGTTGGCTGCACATAGAAACCATTGCTGAAGCCTTCTACATTGGCAGGACCGCCACCGATAAGTACTTCGGCGCCTTCTTTCTTACCAAGCTCAAGGTAGCTAAGAATTTTTTCGTACTGTTGAGCAGACGCTTGTGCACCTACCTGAGTATCGGTATCCAGTGGGTTACCACGTTTGATTTGTTGCGTACGAGCGATAACCAGAGAAATAAAGTCATCGTACATATCTTCCTGAATCAGCGCGCGTGAAGGACAAGTACATACTTCACCCTGGTTAAAGAAAGCTAATACAGTCCCTTCAACACACTTGCTCAGGAACTCATCTTCGTGCTTCATCACATCGCTGAAGTAGATGTTGGGTGATTTACCACCCAGTTCCACGGTAGAAGGAATGATATTGTCAGCAGCACATTTTAAGATGTGTGCTCCAACCGGCGTAGAACCTGTGAAGGCAATCTTAGCAATACGCTTGCTGGTAGCCAGTGCTTCACCGGCTTCTCTGCCTAAACCGTTTACCACGTTCAGTACGCCCGGCGGTAACAGGTCACCGATGATTTCCATCAGTACCAGAATAGACGCAGGTGTCTGCTCAGCTGGCTTCAGAACAATACAGTTACCGGCAGCTAAAGCCGGTGCCAGTTTCCAGGCGGCCATTAACAGCGGGAAGTTCCATGGGATGATTTGACCCACTACACCCAGCGGCTCATGGAAGTGATAGGCAATGGTGTTTTGGTCGATTTCACTGATGCCACCTTCCTGTGCACGGATACAGCCGGCAAAGTAACGGAAGTGGTCAGCGGCCAGTGGAATATCGGCATTCAGCGTTTCGCGCACGGCTTTACCGTTATCCCAGGTTTCGGCAACAGCCAAAGCTTCCAGGTTGGCTTCAATGCGGTCTGCGATTTTTAAAATCAGATTAGAACGCTGGGTTACTGATGTTTTGCCCCAAGCCGCTTTTGCTTTGTGGGCGGCATCTAATGCTAACTCAATGTCTTCTGCGGTCGAGCGAGGAATTTCGCAGAATACTTCGTTGTTAACAGGTGAAATGTTTTCGAAATACTGACCTTTAACGGGAGCAACCCACTCGCCGCCAATATAGTTGCCGTATTTTGATTTAAATGAGACGACAGAATTTTCTGTTCCAGGTGCTGCATAGATCATGTTGCTTACTCCGGTAATCAATTATAAAAGCGTTGCCAGATTGTCGGTTTTTAGGGAGATAACCTGTATCTCCCTGACCGGCACCGACTGCCGTAAGACAAGACTGTTTTCTGGCAAGGAAACAGTCAGTTACTAAAAGTTTACGATGGCACCGACAGCAACGGTTTGGGCTTCTTCCTGACCCAAAATGCCTGAGAACTCACTGGTAGAATATTCCACTGCAAAGGTCACGTTGCTGTTGTAGCCGTAGAACCAGGCAGCCTGCATACCTTCATGACCGATGTAGTCACTGTCTTCAATTTCGTTTTCGCCGTAAGACAGAACAAAACGGTTAGCATCCAGCTTGTAAGATGCCTGCAGGATATAGCCCTCGCTGTCCAGTTCGTTATAAGTGGTTGGGTCATACATGGTGACCGGTGCTAAACCCAGAGCGGCTTCTGTGGGCCCTAACAAGATGCCAATCCCTTCGCCTGTGTAGCCGGAAGCATGCAGAGACAAACCGCCAAAGCCTACTTTCAGGCCATAAGAGGTACCTGTTGAATCTACGTCACCCATCTCTGCTTCAGAGCTTTGCGACAGGAAGCCCACCCAGGCAGTCACCGATGCGTTGTCGAAAGTGCCGCTGTAAGTGACTTCACCTTCAAAACGAGGTGCGGATTCTTCGCGGTCCGCAGCACCGTTCACTGGTGATGGGTCAACGGCGGCAACCGCCACTTTAAAACCGCCACCAAAAGTCGGTGAGGTATAGCGAATTTGCGACGCCGGGGACGGATAAGTATAGCCGCTGCCGATGTTACCGAATGATACGCCCTGGCCATCAACCAGACCCAGCGTGTCATTCACGTTGCCGTAACCAAGCAGTACTTCATCTAAGAAGATGTTGTTACGGTTAAACAGAGTAAAATCTTTACCAATTAAGACCTGACCCCAGTCGGCATCAAGCGTGGCGTAAAACTGACGAACATCGATACCGGTTGAGGTAACGCCACTGTTCGAGTCGTTGATGGATACCCAGAAAGATGAGCGACCGCCCACTTTCATGTCGCCAACCTGTTTGCTGAAGTTCATACCCAGCCAGTTCGGCAGGAAACCCATTTTAACGCGAGACTGGTCTCGGTCACCGTTTGGACCGTTATCAACCGAGGTTGTGGTGTAGAATGTGTTAAATGATGCATCAACAGAAACGGTAGCCACTTCGGCATCGTCATAAATAGTGATTGCAGCATTCGCTGACGCTGAAGAGAGTGCAAGTAAGGCAACGGCTAGCGGTTTGCACGCAAATTTATTATTTTTCATGTGTAACCCTCATATATGTGTTTATTGCGTGGAGTAACACTTATCTTGCGTCCCACTGTCACTCACGATAATTGGCAACGATTCTTTGCCGTTGCTCTTTTGCATTGAGTATTGTTGAGCAGCCGGATTTTGAGTACTCCTCAATGGAGCCTTTTGAATTCAACTTTAGTCCTCTGCGGAAACTCTCCGAAAGATCTACTACCAAAGTGCTGGTGGGGAAGGGTGGTTTTGGCACTGCAATGATGTGCTACTAAAAGCCAGCGCAAAGTGTCAGTTTAGAGAGTGTTTTTTAGTGTTTTTGTTAACATAAAATGGCATCACGCTGGCATAGCCTGACTTTACCTCAACGATAAAAAGCGTAAGCTGCTAGTGTTTCGACCCGGAGTGTCGATTGATCTGTGCACATCAGCGGCATTGTGCAGACCAATTCACATTTAATAAGTAGGTCTGTTATGAAAAGAATCGTAGTCGTAGGCGGTGGCGCCGGTGGGCTTGAGTTGGTCACCCGGTTAAGTAAAACACTCGGTAAGCGCAAGCTGGCCGAAGTTATACTGGTTGACCGCAGTCGCACCCATATCTGGAAACCCCTTCTTCATGAGGTGGCTGCCGGCGTTATCAATAAAGCCTCAGACGGCGTCGACTATCGCATGCACGCCGCCCAGCATCACTACCAGTTTCAACTGGGTAACATGAGTTTTATCGACCGTGATAATAAGAGTATTTACCTGGATCCGTTATACGACGAGGATGGCCTGGAGATACTGCCGGAACGCACGGTTGAATATGATTATCTGGTTATGGCTATCGGTAGTGTAACCAATGATTTTGGCACCCTTGGGGTTAGCGAGCACTGCTATTGTCTGGATTCGTTAATTCAAGCCGAACGCTTTCACAGAGCGCTTTTAAATCAATTACTTAAAATTAATCAGGATGGCGTGACCAAGCAGAAAATTCACGTTGCTATTGTCGGGGCCGGGGCAACGGGTACCGAGTTGGCAGCGCAGTTACACCATGTGAGCAATCTGGCCAGAGCCTATGGTATGCCTGAAATGTCAGCGGATAAGCTGCAGGTCTCTATACTTGAAGCCGGTCCGCGGATCCTGCCCGCACTACCAGAACGGATTGCTGGTTCTGCGCGTCGCGCTCTTACCAAACTGGGCATTGAAGTGCGTGAGAATACTCGCGTGCAACGGGTTGATAAAGAAGGCTTTGTTACTGCTGAAGACGTGTTAATTGAAGCCGATTTAATGGTCTGGTCGGCGGGGGTTAAAGCGCCGGATTTTCTCACCGATTTAAACCTGTTTGAGTTGAATAAGGCCAACCAGATCCTGGTAACGTCGGCTCTGCAAAGTACGGTTGATACCAGCATATTTGCCATCGGCGACTGTTGTGGCGTATTGCAAAAGGATGGTAGCTGGGTACCACCGCGGGCACAGTCGGCACATCAAATGGCCAGTTTACTGGCTAAAAACCTGCAAAACCTGTTTATGCACAAGCCTATGCAGGCGTATTCGTATACCGATTACGGCTCGTTGGTGCACCTGAGTAAATACTCAACGGTGGGCAGTCTGATGGGGAAACTCAGCAACAGCACCATGTTTATCGAAGGGCGTTTAGCAAAGATGGTGTACGTGTCGCTGTATAATATGCACTTGTTCGCCGTGCATGGCTGGTTTAAGGGCTTTTTAATGCTGCTCATGCGCAAGGTAAGCAACCTGGTGACCCCAAAACTGAAACTCCACTAAGTTTAAATGCCCGGTAACGCCATTCAGTTACCGGGTAAAACCTGCCAATGGTCGTTCTGACCACCGTTAAAAAAATGTGATTTTTGTAACAAACAGCCGGACTCCAAAATGGTTTTCAAAGGCAACGATGATACGTTTTGTTGCGCAAATAATGACCTTTAATTGCCAATTCAGTAAAGAGTGTTTAACAAACGATTTTCACTCGTTTAAAGGCTTTTGAGGCTATATCACGGGCATGTTTGCTACCAAAGTACTGCCTGTTTAGTGCCTGAGTAGTAGGTGGCGGTGTGGCCACCACCTTGTTTGGAGGAAGGGGATTTATCCTGCAATAAGTTTGCTGGCAGCCGCACGATGTTGGGCCAGCAGTGCCGGCAGGTCGAGGCCGTTGATCTGACCATGGCTTACTCGCCACTGACCACCCACCATGACATGCTCGGCTCTTTCTGCGCCACACAGGATCAATGCAGCGAGCGGATCGTGTGAGCCACTGAAGCGAATATCATCAAGACTGAACAAAGCCAGGTCAGCCTGCATACCTTCAGCAATGGCACCAATGTCGGTGCGGCCAAGGACTTTGGCAGAGCCTTCGGTTGCCCAGCGTAATACCACCTCCGGGGTGATTTTTTCCGCGCCGTATTTTAAACGCTGCAGATACAGTGCCTGACGGGCTTCATACATCATGTTGGATGCGTCATTAGAGGCTGAGCCATCCACACCTAAGCCAATCGGTGCACCTGCTTCAATCAGGTCCAGCGTGGGGCAGATACCCGAAGCCAGGCGCATATTTGACACCGGACAATGACAAATACCGGTGCCAGCTGCGCCCAATCGGGCAATTTCTTCTGCATTAAAGTGAATGCCGTGGGCCAGCCAGGTGCGGTCATTGAGCCAGCCAACACTCTCAAGGTAGTCAACGGTGCGCATTCCAAATGTTTGTAAGCAGAAGTCTTCTTCATCCAGGGTTTCCGCCAGGTGCGTATGCAGGCGCACATTTTCGCGTTTAGCAAGCTGTGCGCTTTCCTGCATGATTTCCCGGGTAACCGAAAAGGGCGAGCAGGGGGCCAGGGCAATTTGAATTTGCGCCCCGGCTTCTTGTTCGTGGTACTGGCTAATTAGGCGTTCGCTATCACGAATAATGGCTTCACCGGTTTGTACGGTGTGCTGTGGTGGTAAGCCGCCGTCTTTCTCACCAAGACTCATAGAGCCACGGGTTAACATGGCGCGCATCCCTAATTGCCTGACCACGTCAACCTGAACGTCGATAGCGTTATCGAGGCCCTGGGGGAACAGATAATGATGATCGGCGGCAGTGGTACAGCCGGATAATAACAATTCTGCCATGGCCACCCGAGTGGCCAGATGCAAGGCGTCCGGTGTTAGCCGTGCCCATACCGGATACAATGTTTTAAGCCACGGGAACAAAGGCTCGTTAACCACTGGCGCCCAGGCCCGGGTCAGCGTTTGATAAAAGTGGTGATGGGTATTGATAAGACCAGGTAAAATCACCAGACCAGAGGCATCAAAAACCTCATCGCAGGGACTGTCCGGGGCGTCATGGTTAAACAGTAATGCGTCGATTTTACCGTTGTTAATTACCAGGCCGGTAACCGGTTGAGACTGGTCCGGGGCAAAGACAAATAGCGGGGATTTTATCCAGATGCGCTGTGCTGCAGACATAGCTTTGGCTCCAAAAAATTAAGTTAATGGTAATGCCAGCTCAGTTATGCCCTGTCTGCTGATCCAGGAGAATTCGATTCGGCAGGTATTTTACCGAATCAGTTGCAAATGAAAACCCCGTTAACGGTGCATGGGGTCAGATTTCTAATTGTGACATTAACTCAACCAGCTGTTTGACGCCGTTGCTGATGTTTTCGAGGCCTTCGACAGTGAGTGTGAATTTGTCGGTTCCGGCCAATGCCTGGTCTGACCGAACCCCCAGTTTGCTGTCCATGGCGTCGGTGAGTTCACTATTCCTGTTGACGATTTCGGTAATCGACTTGGTGACCGTCGCCGTACTTTCGGCAAGGTTGCGTACTTCGTCTGCGACCACAGAAAATCCTCGCCCGTGCTCGCCGGCCCGGGCTGCTTCGATGGCCGCATTGAGGGCCAACAGGTTGGTTTGTTCCGCTATACCCTGAATAGTGACTACCATGTCGGTGACTTTTGTGGATTGCTCAGATAGCAAGCGGCCGTCCTTGGCAATTTGTTTCAGGTTATCGGCAATTTTCACCGCCGAGGTAATTGCTTCGCTAAGTACTTCCACCGCGTTACGGGTGATGGTGGAGGTTTGTTCTGAGGTCGCCGCCGCCATATTAATGGCTTGTTGGGTTTTGTTGATGCGGTCGGTGATGTCGGTGGCAAACTTGATGACCTTTACAACCTTGCCGTTGCTATCTTTCACCGGATTATAAGTGGCTTCCAATGATTAAATTTGTATATTTCACTGTCATGGGTATTAAAAAATAGACTCAGGTATGTATTTTGATATCCATATTTCCCCCGGGTGTCATTCAGGTATTTTTAACTCTCTGAATTGCCTTTATGTTTTGGCAGTGGGCAGATGCCTTCATTGGCGCGGGATTTTTTACTGGCTTATTCTATAAAACAGAATGAATCGTTTAATTAATAGATAAAGCTAAATTTCCTTATTCGCGTAAGAATAGGTCAAGCACATCTACTCCTTCAGACAACAAAAGGAATCTGTTATGAATAAACGACTCTCCGCTATGCTTGTAAGTGCACTGTTTAGTGTTTCGGCATTTGCTGCGCCAACCAGCTATTCAGTAGACCCGACCCATACCTTTGCTGTGGCTTCCTGGAGTCATTTCGGTTTCTCTACGCCTACCGCAGTGTTTGCTGGCGCTGAGGGAACGGTAAATTATGATCCGGAGAAGCCAGCCCAAAGCTCAATCGCTATTTCAGTGAGTATCGAAACCGTTGATACCTTTGTTGAAAAGTTAACCGAAGAGTTTCTCGGTGAAGAATGGTTTGATGCAGCTAATTACCCGAAGGCCACTTTTGTGAGCACCAAAGTTGTGCCAAAAGGCGATAATAAATTTGCTGTTACCGGCGATCTGACTATCAAAGGCACGACCAAAACTGTCACTATGGACGCGACTCTGAATGGCATGGGCGAACACCCTATGTCGAAAAAGCAGGCTATCGGTTTTGATGCAGAAACAGTTATTAAACGTTCAGATTTTGGTATCGACCAGTATGTACCTTACGTAGGTGATGAAATTACACTGCGTCTGACCACCGAAGCGCAGGCTAAATAGTTTTTTCGCAGAGTGTTTATTCTTCACATCCTCAACACTCTGGGCGGTAGCAAGGGTTTCGACCGGCGCTACCGCATTTTACGATGGATTGGGTAATTCGGCGCAAATACTATTCCGTTGGTCGGTAAAAAGCTTTCCTACGGAACTAATGCGATCCATGCTGTCTCTAATCCTCTGTGATTATCAACAGGTAATATGGCAATGAACTGGTTAAGATTATTAGTAGTGATGGTGGCAATGGTGGGGTGCCCCGCTGTTAGTACCGTGCTGCACAATGATCAGGCCGCCAGCGTTAAAGCGGTCGACGTTCAGGACCTAATTGTTGATGTCAGTACAGCAGAAAACGCTGTATTTACTGACGAAAATGATACTGACTTTGATGGTTACCTTCCTCCAGTTGCATCAACGGTAACGACCCCAGTTGTTCGGGATGCCTTCTTTTATCAAAGTCACAATCACCCAACCTACCCGACTTCTCACGGTATCAGAGCCCCGCCTTTTTTAAGTTAATTTTCGCTTTTCTGCGTCGTGCAATGGTGCACATCAGACGCTTACAAATTAACTTATTGAGGATAATGCTATGCATAATTTAACCCTTTGCAAAACCGAAGCTATTGATACCCTTGCTCACCCTGAAGTGTTTGAACATATTGAACTGCAATCGTCAGCATTAAGTATTTTTACTGACTTTCATGAACATCAGCCATTGGTAATTGACGGTAATGTGAAAGCCGTTGAGCTCGAAAAACTCATGCGCCAGTCTCACGTTAAAATGAAACTGGTACTGGACCAACGGGAACAATTTGTTGGTATTGTGACCCTGGCTGATATCACGGAACAGAAAATACTACAGCGAGTGGCTCAGTTAGGTATTCCCCGCACCGAGTTGCTGGTGGTCGATATGATGCAACCTAAGTCTATGTTGCAGGCCTTTGATTATAACGAGCTCAAAATGTCCAGTGTGTCCGATGTGGTTAATGCGCTGTGTGAGAATGGCGCTATGCACTGTCTGGTGATTGATAAGGTAGGGCATGAAATCCGCGGGGTGATCAGCGTTAGTGATATTGCCCGTATCCTGCGTGTGCCGCTGGATATTCAAACTCAGCCTTCTTTTGCTGCACTCTCGCATATTATTGCCGCCTAATCACTTCTTGCCTGTTCGCGACAACCCTGTGTCGCGGCAGGCCCGCTTTTGCTACACTGAAATCCGGTTCGCTTACGGAGTGACAATATGGATATCAGGTACATTAAACAGCACGGTGATTTTGTCTTAACCATGGTAAATGACATTGTGTTGGTGAATGCCAAAGGTCCATGGAACACAGAATGTGTGGAAAACTTCGGGCTGACCTACGCCGGAACGGTATATAAAAGTGGTCAGCTACGCTGGGCCGATATTGTCATGCTCTCTGGTGAAAGCCTGTTAGTGCCAGAGGCTGAGCGGGCACTAACAGAACGCATTGGCAGAGCTGTCGCGGCCGGACTGGGGCAGGTGTACATAGTAACTGAAAAGTCGCGAACCGCGGCCACTTCGGTCAGGCAAATCAAAAAAATCTATGCGCCTCATAGCCTCAGCATGGAATTTGTCTCGGATCTGGACATGGCAATTACCCTCGCTCGCACCGCAGGTTTTGCCGTGGATGCTGAGCAGATTCGGGCGTTCTTCGCCTGAATCGCAATGTATCCCCTGCGTCACTCTGCGTCAGTGAGGCGAGTCATCCTCGCGTTACCTCATGATTACTGCTGCTTAATTCCACTTTCTGAAAAAAACATTGAACAGTTTTGGGGCTTCCTCACGTATAGAAAAACTGTCGGGGTTTTCCAGATATTCCATGGCAATACCGCGTATAAAACAACTGAGTGCCAGAGTCATGGTTTCTGGATCCAGATCAGCCGATAAGGTGCCTTTGGACTGGGCTTTTTCGAAGAACTTAGACAGGGCTTCACTCTTTTCCTGGCGGGCATCAAAGGTTCGCTCCTGGCATACCTGCAGATTTCCGGTGTAGTCACATTTTAGTAAAAAAAGTGAAAGAACACGGCGCAGGTAAAGGTCATCTTCTAAACGGGTGACCAGTTCAATACAGAAGCTTTTCAGGCTTTGTAGCGGATCGTCGTCGGTATTCTCCAGCCCGTCTACTAAGTCTTGTATAAAAGGGCGATGAAGCTCATCGTGAAGAGCCATAAAGATGTCAGTTTTGTTTTTGAAATGCCAGTAAACGGCACCCCGTGTAACATTTGCAGCTTTAGCAATTTGTTCCAGAGTAGCCCGGGCTACGCCTTTTTCGGTAAAGACGTCTACTGCAGCTTCCAGAATGGCATTTCTGGTTTGTTCGGCTTCTTCTTTCGTTCGTCGCATATTCTGACTTTTTGGGCTGATTGACAACATACATACATGAATGTATTTTAAACTATAACTTACAGAGCCTTTTGTCCAGCTTTCCTGTCAAGTAGTCCTCAGGAACCATTAAAGTAAAGTAAAAGTATTTATGATCAAAAAATTGGTAATAGCAGCAATATCGATTATTGCAATATCAGGTTGTTCACAGGAGCCTGCTCCTCAAGCCGCCGGTGGTGGCCAACAGCCGCCTCCTACTGTTTCTGTTCTCGAGGTTGTTCTTCAACCGGTTGAGAATACCGTTACTTTGCCTGGCCGTGTGAGTCCTTTAAGGCAGTCACAGGTGCGTCCTCAGGTAGAAGGAGTGATTACCGAGCGCTTGTTTGAAGAAGGGGCATTTGTTGAGCAAGGTCAGCAACTGTATCAAATTGATGATTCCCGTTACGCTGCCCAGTTAGCCAGCGCCAAGGCTGATGTTAAAAGCGCCGAAGCGAATCGTAAAACACTGGAAGCGCGCTCAGAACGTTATAAGGGACTGCTGGATAAAAACGCGGTCAGCCAACAGGAATACGATGATGCAGTGGCCCAGGCAGCACAGGCCGATGCACAGATTTCTGTTGCTCAGGCGGCTGTGGCACTGGCACAGGTAGATTTGGAGTTCACTAAAGTTTACGCGCCCATCAGCGGTCAAATCAGCCGTTCCTATGTAACCGTAGGGGCACTGGTCACCTCTAACCAAACCCAACAGCTAGCCACCATCACCCAGTTAGACCCCATCTACGTTGACATGCAACAATCGGGTAAAGGGGTGCTCAAACTGCGTCGCGCGATGCAGGAGAGTGGCACGTTGCCCGTAACGTTAGTGCTCGACGATATGACCGGCGAAAGCTATGAACACGAGGGTAAGCTGAAATTTTCCGAAGTCACGGTTGATGAAACAACCGGTGCGGTAGCCCTTCGTGCAGAGTTCCCTAATCCTGAATCGCTGCTGATGCCAGGGCTATTTACCAAAGCGCGGGTGAGTATTTCCAACACCGAAGAGCTGTTGGTACCGCAGCGTGCCGCTACCCGCCAGCCCGATACGTCGCTGTCGGTGATGGTGGTTAATGCTCAGAACGAAGTTGAAGCGCGTACCATTGCCATTTCGGGCACCTATGGTGATCAATACATTGTGACCAGCGGCATTTCAGCCGGTGACAAAGTCATCGTTGCCGGTTACCAGAAGGTCAGACCGGGTGCACAGGTCAATACCAAACCATGGCAGCCTCAGGGCTAACGCGCTTTAACTAATTCAGGAAATCATCTTATATGGCACGTTTTTTTATAGACCGCCCGGTGTTTGCCTGGGTACTTGCGATCATCGTAATGATGGCGGGTATTCTGTCAATTAGCGAGCTTCCCATTGAGCAGTATCCCAAGGTTGCACCGCCATCGGTAACGATCAGCGCCGCCTATCCCGGGGCCTCGGCTGAAACCATTGAAAACACGGTCACCCAGGTTATTGAGCAGAGCCTGACAGGTATCGACAATTTACGCTATTTCATTTCCAGTAGTGAAAATGCGCGGATGTCGATTACCCTGACCTTTGAGCCGGGTACCGATCCTGATATCGCCCAGGTGCAAACGCAGAACAAGTTACAGTCGTCCATGTCGTTGCTGCCTACTCAGGTGCAACAGCAGGGCGTTACCGTGAATAAGTCCAACGACGCGTTTGCTGTAGTGGTTGGCTTTTATTCCAAAGACGGCAGCCTGTCTCAGTTTGACCTGAGTGATATGCTGGTGTCGCAGTTTCAGGATCAGATTGCGCGGGTGAACGGCGTGGGTAACCTGCGGGTATTCGGCGCGCAGCGCTCTATGCGTATCTGGCTGGACCCGGATAAACTGTACAGTTATAACCTCACGCCGGTGGATGTGCGGGCCGCAGTACAAACGCAAAACACCGACATTTCAGCGGGTCAGTTAGGCGGTATGCCCGCCGTAGAAGGCCAGCAGATTAACGCTACCATTACCGCACAGTCGCTGTTAAAAACGGCCGAAGATTTCGAAAACATTGTGCTGCGGGTAAATACCGACGGCTCCCAGGTACGTTTAAGAGACGTCGCCAAGGTCGAACTGGGCTCGGAGAACTACAGCTACATTGCGCGCTATAAGCGCCGACCAGCTTCGGGTATGGCGGTAAGCCTGGCTAGTGGTGCTAACGCTCTGGATACCATTGAAGCGGTTAAACAGCGGGTAGAGGAACTGGCGGTTAATCTGCCTGACAGTGTAGAAATTGTATATCCGGTAGATTCTTCACCGTTTATCAAGCTGTCGATTACCTCGGTGGTAAAAACCCTGGTCGAAGCGGTGGTACTGGTATTCTTCGTCATGCTGTTATTCCTGCAAAACTGGCGTGCAACGCTGGTCCCCACCATTGCCGTACCGGTAGTACTGTTGGGTACCTTTGCCGTACTGTATGCCTTTGGTTTCAGTATCAACGTACTGACCATGTTTGCCATGGTACTGGCTATCGGCCTGCTGGTGGATGACGCCATCGTGGTGGTGGAAAACGTCGAACGTCTGATGGAAGAAGAAGGCCTCGACGCCAAAGAAGCCACCAAAAAATCCATGACGCAAATCTCCAGTGCACTGGTAGGGATAGCGGTAGTGCTGTCTACGGTATTTGTTCCCATGGCATTCTTTAGTGGCTCGGCTGGTTCAATCTACCGTCAGTTCTCTATTACCATTGTATCGGCAATGACGTTCTCGGTACTGGTTGCCATTATTCTGTCTCCCACGTTGTGTGTGGCCCTGCTACGCAGAGAAGATGTTGAAAACAAGAAAGATCGCGGCTTCTTTGGCTGGTTTAACCGGTTCTTCAATAAAGGGCGTGATAACTACGGTAAAATCTCTTCCGGCATTGCTCACCGCGTAAAACGTTCATTGTTGGTTTATGGATTGCTGGTTGTCGGTATGGGCGCTATTTTCACCCAACTGCCCGGCGCGTTCCTACCCGATGAGGATCAGGGCAACATCATGGTACTGGTGAATGCACCTGCCGGTGCTACGGCGGGTCGTACTCTGGAATCGGTTAAACAGGTCGAAGATTTCTTCCTGGAGCAGAAAAGTGAAGCCGTTAAAGACATCTTTACCATTGTCGGTTTTAGTTTTGCCGGTGCTGCACAAAACTCAGGTATGGGCTTTGTGCACCTGGTTGACTGGGAAAAACGTGACGAATCACAGAGTGCGTTCTCGATTATTGGTCAGGCCTTTGGTGCCTTATCACAAATTCAGGATGCCAGCGTATTCCCCATTTTACCGCCGCCTATTCGTGAGCTGGGTAACGCTACCGGTTTTGACTTTCAGTTAGTTGACCGTGCTGGTAATGGCCACGAGGCATTAATGAATGCGCGTAATCAATTCCTTGGCATGGCCGCACAGAATCCAAAGCTGGTGGGTGTGCGTCCTAATGGTCTGAGCGATGTGCCGGAGTTTAAAGTCAATATCGACAATGAGAAGGCCTCTGCATTAGGGCTGTCACTGAGTGATATCAACAATACGCTGAGCATTGCCTGGGGTTCTGCTTACGTAAACGACTTTATCGACAAAGGCCGTATTAAGCGGGTCTATATGCAGGCCGGTGCACCGTATCGGATGGACCCGGAAGATCTGGATAAATGGTTCGTGCGCAATAACGACGGCGATATGGTGGCGTTCAGCGCATTCTCTACTGTTGAATGGAACTACGGTTCACCTAAGCTTGAGCGCTTCAATGGTATTTCCTCAGTGAACATCCAGGGCAGCCCGGCAGAAGGCATTTCTACCGGTGAAGCCATGGCAGAAGCCGAGCGCTTAGTCGGCCAGCTGCCGGCCGGTTTTGGTCTTGAATGGTCGGGCATGTCTTATGAAGAACAGGCCGCAGGTTCACAGGCCCCCATGCTGTATGCATTGTCGATTATCGTGGTTTTCCTGTGTCTGGCGGCACTGTATGAAAGTTGGGTCGTGCCCTTTGCCGTATTACTGGTGGTGCCTCTGGGGATCTTCGGTTCGGTAGTGGCTGCCTATATCTTTGGCTTGCCGAACGACGTGTATCTTCAGGTGGCTTTCCTGACTACCGTGGGGCTCGCCTCGAAGAACGCGATCCTGATTGTGGAATTTGCCAAAGAGCTCTACGACAACGGTACGCCTATATTTGAAGCGGTGATCACCGCGGCGGAACAGCGTTTCCGGCCAATCCTGATGACCTCAATGGCGTTTATTCTGGGTGTCACGCCGCTGGCTATTGCTACCGGTGCAGGGTCTGAAAGTCAGAACGCTATTGGTATAGCTGTAATGGGCGGGATGTTTGCCGCTACCTTCCTGGCTATCTTCTTCGTGCCCATGTTCTACGTAATGGTAGTTAAGTGGTTTGGCGCTAAACGTCACCCACACGAGGAAGACACCAAACAGGAAAGCTAACTGCTTCATCCGATAAAAAAAGCCCCGCTGATGCG